>JAJTIE010000015.1 GCA_021300195.1 Bacteroidota bacterium
AATTCCCAAAATCCAGCCTGCCTACACGCCTGTTGTCTACCGAAACAAAGAATAGGTGTCGATTTCCTGTTATTTGGTCTATAACGGCATCACATCCTACCAAGGCAAATCCAATTGTTTGCGCATTGTATGTGGTTTGTGCAACGAAAGTATTTCCATCTGGGCCAAGAGTATAGCTAGTTATATTGTTTCCGCCTGTTTGTGCTGTAAAAAACACATGTACGTTGCCTGTACTTTCTATAATTGCATCTGAGTCCATTGCTCTGATATTTATACTGGTAAGAACATTGTTGCTTGCGGAGTTGGCCTCCATGTCCTGCAGGCAGAAGTCCCACTGATGTGAGCCAGCTACGGTGTTGTTGGTCACCTCAAGGCTGGAGCCACAGACGTACTCATTTACGTCCAGGTTTAGCACAGGTGCTTGCGCGCGCGTGTACAAGGGGGCCAGGCAATACAGGACACCAAGGAGTACTGTTAGTCGAGCAAGGGCAGATGCAAAGGGCGGGCAATACCTGGGATTGAGACGGGAGTTCAGCGTCGCATTCATTTCGGTCCGGAGTAGGGGGTGCTGGTTTTTTCTCAAATTAGCGCATAAATTGATTCATAGTCTCCATATTGCCCGAATGGTAAGAATTGGTGCTTGAATGGTAGGGAGCCTGACTGTAGGTATGGGTACGCAATACCGGCTACTTAGGTTGGCAGCACAGGGTAGCGTGGGAGTAGGCACATGGGCTTGGGTAGGAGCAAGCCTGAACACTGCTACGCCCTGAGCCTGGCAACGGAGATCATTGAGGCTTGGGTGGCCGACTTGTAGTCGATTAGTTAGGCAATGGCCAGTAGTTTCTGGGCCTCCTGTACGTGCCTTCCCTTGGGAAAGAGGCGAATGTAGAGGTCAATACACTCGGACTTTTGGCGGTTGCTGGTCGACTTACTCAAGATGCCCGTGCAGGCATCCCAGATGTGGCGCTCACTCTCCTCCTCGTCTGCACCGTGTATTTTGGCTGCCAGAAAGTAGTCGAAGGCCTGTTTGTACTCTTCCTGCAGCAGCGAGATGATGCCGGAATTGATTTCGCAACAGCTGCGCCGCTCGGGGAAGCGCTGCTGTAGCAGCCGGTAAGCCTCTAGCGAGTCGGCATAATTCTTGATAGCCATCAGGCGTGCAGCACACCGGAAGGATTGCTCCCTATCGGCTTTTTTCTCGAGCACCTCTATAAAGTCGTGATAGAGTGGACTCTTTTCTGCTGCCATATCCCTGTGATGATTTTTCTCTGCATCGGCAGTACCAATCCCCAGTTGGGACAGAATTTTTCCAAAACCCATGATGTCGACGTGGCCGTAGCGGCCGTATTGATTAGCTGTTAAATCTAGTTAAAAGAATAGCAGGTAGGCCGTATTGTGAATAATATGTGTAAAGATAAGAAACTTTGCCCAGATGGGGGCAATACATCTCGCTTGTCCGATCAGAACTTTAGCTGGTCCAGCTGGTGCTGGCGGATGTAGGTTTTGAGGAAGCTGGCGAGTGCCTGGTGCGCCTCCTGGCTTAGGTCCGGGTCTTGGGCTTGTAGGTCAAAGGCCGCCTTTCGTGCTTGTTTGAGTAGGGGTAGGTCCTCCGTCAGGTCCGCCAGCCTGAAGGTGGGCAGGCCACTCTGGCGGGTGCCAAGGAAGTCGCCGGGCCCTCGCTGCTTCAGGTCCAGCTCGGCTATGCGAAAGCCGTCCTGCGTGCTACAGAGTGCGTTTAGCCGATAGCGAGCCTCTTTGCCCAGCGGCCACCTGCCTGCCATGAGTATGCAGAAGCTCTGTGCGGCACCCCGCCCTACGCGTCCGCGTAGCTGGTGCAGCTGGCTGAGGCCAAAGCGCTCGGCATTCTCTATCACCATCAGGTTGGCATTGGGTACATCCACCCCCACTTCTATTACGGTGGTGCTTACCAGCACCTGCGTACGATTGGCCTTGAACTTTTGCATTTCTTCTTCCTTGGTGCCGGCGGGTAGCCTGCCGTGCACCAGGCCCACGCGATAGTCCTTGAAGTACTGCTGCAGAAACGCATAGCCCTGCTCTGCGGCTAGCAGGTCGCTTTTTGCACTCTCATCCACCAGGGGGTATACCACATAGGCCTGTCGGCCTTCGGCCAGCTGCTCGTGTATGAAGCCCAGCATCCGCAGCCGGTTCTGGTTGTTCCTCAGTACGGTGGTAATGGGCTTTCGGCCTGGGGGGAGCTCATCTATCACACTCACCTCTATGTCTCCGTAGGCTGTCATGGCCAGGGTACGGGGGATGGGGGTGGCTGTTAGCGCCAGGTTGTGCGGTACATGCGGGGCCGCCCCCTTCTGCCACAGCTGGTTGCGCTGCTCTACCCCAAACTTGTGCTGCTCGTCTATGACCGTGAGGCCGAGCTGCCGGAAGCGCACACCGGTCTCGATCAGCGCATGGGTGCCAATAAGGACCTGGATGTGGCCCGCAGCCAGGTCTGCCAGCAGTACGCTGCGCTCGGCTGCTTTTACGGATCCGCTCAGGAAGCCCACCCGAATGCCCAGTGGGGCTAGCCCCTGGGAGAAGCTGCGGTAGTGCTGCTCGGCCAGTATCTCGGTGGGGGCCATTACCGCTACCTGATAGCCATTGTCTAGCGCCATCAGGCTGGCCATTAGGGCTACTATGGTTTTGCCACTGCCCACATCCCCCTGCACCAGGCGGTTCATCTGGATAGGCCGCCCCACATCCCGTCGTATTTCCTTCAGCACCCGCTTTTGTGCGCCGGTTAGTTCGAAGGGTAAGTGCTGGGTGTAATAGGTGTTGAAGTAAGTGCCAATTTCTGAGAAGCACACCGCCTGTGCTTGCTGCTCTCGCAGCTGCTTGCGGTGGGCCAGTACCCATTCGAAGAGGAAGAGCTCTTCAAACTTGAGGCGATCCCGGGCCAGCTGTAGGGCCTGCGGACTGGGGGGGAAGTGCAGGCTGCGCAGGGCCTCGTTTCGGCTGCTCAGCTGCTGCCCCTGCACCAGCAGGGGTGGCAGGGGGTCTGGTATATCGGGCGCTTGCAGCAGCAGCTGATACACCAACCGCCGCAGGCCCCGGCTGTCCAGCCCCGCGCGCTTCAGCTTTTCTGTGCCTGGGTATATAGGCACAATCTTCAGCGTATTTAGCGTGCCGTGTTCTTCATCCTTTAGCGGCTCCATCTCCGGGTGCACCAGCTGGGGCTGACCCTTGTAGAAGGAAACCTTGCCAAATAGGGCTACTTCGTCTCCCAGTTTGTACCGCTGGCTCAGGTAGCGCACTCCCTCGAACCACGAGAGCTGGAGCCGCCCGCTGCCATCTGCCAGGGTGGCCTGTAGCCGCTTTCGGCCTGCTTGCACAATTTCCAGCTGCTCCAGGTGGCCTATCAGGCTTACAGCCTCGCCTTCCTCCTGCAGGCTAGCTATGCTGCGTACCTGGCTGCGGTCTACATGCCGGCGGGGGTAGTGCTGTAGCAGGTCCCAGTAGGTGCGGATGCCCAGCTCGGCAAACAGGAGCTCGGCACGCTTGGGGCCTACTCCTTTCAGGTACATGATATCGGTCTGCCAGTAGGCCTGCACCACAACAGTTTACTAGGGCACCAGGGTTATCTCGGTAGTTTCCACCGTATTGCTGCGGTGCCCGGCCCGATCGACCACATAGATACTGAAGCTAAGCTTCTCCTCGTTGGCCAGGGGGTCTAGTTTGAGCGGGATGGCGGCAAACTCGATGGTGACTTCGCCCTGGATGCTAAGGTTTTTTGCGTCGGGTGTCAGGTTGGGCAGGTTGTACTCGAAGCGCCCGTCATATTCGGGGAAGTTTGCCACCTCTGGCCGCCTGTCTAGCAGGATAAGGTCTGCGCTATCTCGCTGTTCGGAAAATTTATCCTCATAGCCCAGGTCGCCATCCCCGTCGGTGTAGCGCAGGGTGATAAATAGGGGCGTAACGCCGTCTTGCACGGTGGCCGGGCTAATGGACACAAACTCGATGCGCGGCTCTACCGGAAACTTCGGGTCGGTGCTTACGCAGCCCGCTAGCAAGACGAGAATCGCCCCGCAGCACCCACCTATGGCTAGCCTCCACCCTGCTCGGAACAGGGCAGAACCCATACCGCAGGCCGACAGGCACATGGAGAGGAAGGCTGGGGCTGACATGGGGTGTGTACGGAGGTATAAATCTACCACTCCTAACGGGAAATACGAAAAAATGTTGAATCTGTATGTCCGTAGACCCTAGCTCGCCATACACAGGGTTAGCAGCCGGTGGAAGTGGTGCGTGCAGGCCTCGCGGCTTGGGCTGTAGCGGCCCCGCTGATAGATGCGGCTCTGTACGCCTTTTTGTACACACTCCACCACCTCTTCGTCCTCGCGCTCCACCCGGTCTAGCCCCGCTCCTGCTCCCAGCTCCATCAGCTCTTCTTTCCAGATATAGGTAAGGAAGCTCACCCGGGTGTAGCCCACACCCAGGGGTTTCACAATGTTGATACTGAGGCCCCATGGGTAGAAATTGAGCATGAGGTTGGGGAAGATCCAGAAATAGTAGCCCGCCACGCGCATACCTGCATCGGGGTGGCCCGCAGGTAGGTCAAAGGCCAGCTCGTTCCCCCGAGCTATACCCAGCTGCAGGTTGGCGTATTCGTACAACTCGGTACGATAGCTGCCATAGTCCAGTGCCTGGCTTAGGGCCGGGTGTACAAAGGGTATGTGGAAGCCCTCCAGATAGTTGTCGCAGTACAGGGCCCAGTTGGCTTTTACCAGGTAATCCCGGCTGTGCTCGGGGCTGTGCTGAAACGCTGCCCAGGGTAGCCAGTACATGCGGTCTGCCACGGGCTGCAGCAGGGCCTCCAGTGGGGCCATGGGCGCAAGGGCTCCGAACAGGAAGCGGCCCCAATGTGCCAGGGGTAGTGCCCGCAGGTGGTCTCGCTCTGTGGGAAAATTCTCGGCTTCCTTAAACTCGGGCATGCTGGCAAACTGGCCGTCCAGTCGCCACTTGCGCCCATGGTAGCGGCACATCAGCTGTTTCAGGTTTCCGGCGTGCTCCACTACCAGGTTTCCCCGGTGGGTACACACGTTGCTTAGCAGGTGCAGCTTGTCATCTGCGTCTCGGCTCAGCAGCACAGGCTCTTCCAGCATCCCCTCTAGCATGAGGCAGGGGTGCACGTCGCCCCCAACCCTTACCACCGCCTGGTCTGCCAGCCAGTGCCAGCTGCGGGCAAACACGGTTTCGCGCTGATGGGCATAGTATCGGGGGTCGGTATACAGGCTGCTCGGTAGGGTTTCGGCCTGCCGGATGTCCGGATGGATCAAAGTGGCAAAATCCATAATAGCACTGGAAAGGCGGGGAATAGAGTGAGTTGGCTTTCAGCTCGGCCGGGTCTATTTAGTCTTAAGGCCCGTACGTTTTTGCTGTTTGGCCCGCACCCAGGCCTCATGGTCCGGGTGGTTGCAGTTGGCTGCTGCAGGCCTACAGCTGCATAGCAGCAGGCAGGCTGCCTGGCAGCCCGCTAGTAGGGGTAGCAAGTAAAAGTGGGCACGCGTTTGCATATCACTCTACCCGGTTGGTGGATTGGTAGTCTTCTTCGGTTACCGTTGCTTCCAGCTCTTGCACCAGCTTGAGAAAGGAAACAGGCCCCCCATACCGGAACAGCACCTTGTGGGTTTCGCCATAGGCGGTGTAGAGTACGATGATGCTGGGCAGGTCCGATATCATCTCATCGTTATACTCGGCTTCATAGCTAAAGAAATTGGCTTCTTTCATCAGCTGCACCAGCCGGTTCATCTGTTCGTTCGTCAGGTTTTTTTCCCACTTACCCGCCAGCCGGGTGTAGGCTAGGCCGTCGTAGCGGGCCTTCCCGCTGTGGTCAATACTGAGTGTGTATACCGGGCAGCTGCCATAGCAGGCGGTTCGCTGCACTGTCAGCTGGAAATCGGGCGGTATGGTGGCGCTTTTTTGTGTCTCCCGGCAGCCCATACTCAGTAGGGCTGCACAAAGCGCGAGGAATAGCAGGTGATTCTTCATTGTAAACGTGTTTCACAAGTTAAAGAAAATTTTCTCGGCGAGGTACCGCCAGGGGATACGCAGTATTGTGCGTGCGCTGCTATATAAGTCGCAACTTGCAGGCAGAAAACCGGAATAAGTAACATAAAATAGACGTGCCCAAGCTATACCGAGCCCACAGCCGCGAAAAATGGGGACACCTGGCCCTGGTGCTACAGACGCTGATCATGGGGCCGGGCTACACCTTTGGCAAATATGCGGCCATGGGCATGCCCGCCGAGGTGCTTACCTGGCTGCGGATGGTGGTGATAACGGCGGCCCTGGGACTGTTCTTCCTGGCTACGGGTGGGCACCGGAAGATACCCCGCACCCGGCGTTTTTTTCTCTCCGTGCTGGGCCTGTGCCTGGTGGGCAGTATTGGCAATATGTATTTTTTTATCCTGGGTGTGCGCTACACCACACCCGCCCAGAGCAGCATCCTGTATGCGCTAACGCCTCTGTGCGTGCTTATGCTATCGGCCTGGGTGTTACGTGCCGAGCGCTTTACCGGGCGAAAACTGCTGGCAGCCCTGGTGGCCCTGCTGGGTGTGCTTATTGTCATGTATCCGGGGATGATGCAGGCGGGGCGGGGTAGCGATGAGCTGAAGGGCAACCTGCTGAACCTACTTTCCGTCGCCTGCTGGTCTGTCTTTATCGTCCTGAGCGGCCGGGTGTTTAGGGCCATTCACCCCCTGCATAGTTCCGCCCTGCTGTGGGCGGCCGGTTTGCTCTGTTTCAGCCCGATTGGTCTGCCTGCCCTGGCTCATTTCGACCTTGCCACGGTGCCCCGCACGGCCTGGTATGGCTTTGCCTACATTACCCTGGGCAATGCAGGCCTGAGCTACCTGCTCATTGTGTATGGCATGCAGCTGCTACGCCCCAGCCAGGTGGCCGTGTACCTGAATGTTCAGCCCATAGCGGCAGCCCTGTACAGCATCCTGCTGGGGGTGGAGGTTGTTACAACCTACCTGGTGGTGGGGGGGCTGCTCACCATAGCCGGCGTGTATGGCCTAAACCGGGTAAGCGCCCACGAGCGGCGTGTGCATGCCCCGCCTGCTGTGCCGCTAGAGGGATAAATCGCCTGTCGGTAGGTCTTCTTGTGTGCGCGCTGCTTTACGCGGTACTTGCGTCCAGTAGCACCAGGTGTGCAGCTGGTAGTACAGGGTACCTAGCAGGCCACCGCTTAAACCGAGCATGCGGATAAGAATAAATAAGCCCATGAGTTTATTGCTTCCCAAATAGGCTGTGCTCATAAGTAAACTATACAGTGTTGGTAGAATAAGTAACACGCTTGCAATGAACACCATTAAGGTTCCAAAGAATACAAACCACTTGTTTTTAGCAATTCGAAGATTACAGCTCAGCCAGCTGCTTCGGACATGCCTGCTAAGCAGGACAAGCTGAATCCCTGCCAGAATAATCCACGGTACAGAAAAGAGTAGGTGCGGCATAAATAGATCATGTACCGCAAATTCTAATGCAAAAATTACGGTCATGACACACCCGGTGGCGCTTAATATGGCCGCCCATTTTAGTGCTTTGGGTATTTTTTCGGGTATTTCTGTCGGCGCGAGCAGGGTATGGATAGCGTGATTGTTGGTTGGTGCTGTACGTACATTCTTTTTTTCCTGTTCAAGCTCATTCCCATGCTTACTATCGGTTTTAGCTGGTACAGGCAGCTGCTCCTCCGTATCCTTCCGCAGGGCTCGCGTCCAGTAGCGCCAGGTGTGCAGCTGGTAGTATAGGGTGGTAAGCAAGCCCACGGCAATTGCGACTAACAACAAAGCAAAAACTCCCCCGATGATTAGCATCATCATGAATGTGCCTAATATGAGTTTAGAGAATATAAAAGCGATTATTATGCTCGCAACGCTGGTCAACAGTACTGGAATATTGCCAAAGAGCATAACCCATTTATTCTGCGCAATGCGTGCCAGGGGTTGTAGAAATTTCCAGGCAGCATGCCTGCTCAGGAGAATAAGTTGCAGGCTTGCCACCAGCAGAATACCCAGGCCGAAAAGGGTGGTGTGTTTACCGAATAGATCTTCGCCAAAGACAAAGGGTGGTGTGATGAGTATGGATACAAATGCCCCGAGGGCACTCGCGCGCACGGCATATAGAATGTTTCGTGGGGTCTTGGGCTGCGGGCTTTTCGGGGGTGTATTCATGATTACTCACTAGGTAGGCAAGCTGGATCCAGCAAGAATCGTGCCGGGCTGGTATTGTATAGGCACATTATGTGTGTGGCTTACGCCCCCAGTTAAACTACCTACCTTTGCCCAACGCAACAGCTGCACCATGCCCTCTCTCGAACCCTACATAGGCTATCTGGCCGCCCTGCTCACCACCCTGGCCTTTGTGCCGCAGGTGCTAAAAACCTGGCGTACACGCGCCGTGCGAGACCTGTCGCTCAGCATGACGCTGCTTTTTGCCCTGGGGGTGGCGCTGTGGCTGGTGTATGGCCTGCTGCGGCAGGATGTGCCCATTATTGGGGCAAACATCATCACGCTGGTGCTCGTGCTGGCCCTGCTGGCCATGAAGCTGCGCTGGGGCAGGCGTGGCCGCTAGTAGATAAGGGCCGCGCTACCCCAGGTAAAGCCTGAGCCAAAGGCTACGAGCATCACCCGGTCTCCGCGGCGGATGCGCCCGGCCTGCACGGCCTCGCAGAAGGCGATGGGGATGCTGGCTGCAGTGGTATTTCCATACCGCTGTATGTTCATAAAAAACTTTTCAAAAGGCACGCCCAGGTCTTCGGCTATGGCCATGCCGATGCGCAGGTTTGCCTGGTGTGGCACCACGCAGTCCAGCTGGCCGGCGGTCCAGCCCTGCTGCCTCAGGCCCTCCTGTATGGCCTCGCTCATGTGGCGTACGGCGTGCTTGTATACCTCGCGGCCGTTCATGTGGGGCCATATACCATGGGGCAGTTTGCCAAACTTGCCGTGCACCAGGCTAGTGGGCTCCTGTATGGTCAGCTCCTCGGCATAGTTTCCGTCTGTGTGCAGGTGGCTGCTCAGTATGCCCCGTGGCTCGGTGCCCGCACTTAGCACAAAGGCCCCGGCCCCGTCGCCAAATATGACGCCCACCGCCCGCCCCTCGGGCTCAAAGTTGATGCTGGTGCTCTGCACCTCGGCCCCCACCACCAGCACATGCCGATATACACCCTGCTTGATGTACATCTCGGCAATGCTAAGGGCATAGATGAAGCCGCTGCACTGCATGCGGATATCCAGTGCGGGTATCTGCCGGAAAGGTAGGCGGCGCTGTAGCAGGCAGCCCGAACCCGGGAAGTAGTATTCCGGGCTCAGGGTGGCAAACACGATCATGTCCACGTCCCGGGCTTCCAGCCCGGCCTCAGCCAGGGCCTGCTCTACGGCAGGCACAGCCAGGTCTACCGGCCCCTGCCCCTCTGTCGCAAACCGACGCTCCTGTATGCCGCTCCGCTCGCGTATCCACGCATCGCTGGTATCGTAGTAGGCCCTCAGGTCTTCATTGGTTACCACCCTGGGCGGCACATGGTAGCCCGCACCGGCTATGTGGGGATAGAACATAGGCTATTTTTGGTAGAAATCTATCATAACCACATCCGTGGCAGATTGGTTTAAGGAATGGTGGGCACAGGCGCACAGGGAGAGTAAAAATAGACAGTGCGCCGCTGCTGTGCAAGCCGAGCCCAGTTCCATTCCGTCCCCGGGGTTTTTGCTATTTTTGTATACTGCCCATACAGCAATATGACTAGTAAACGGAAAGCGCGGATTAACTCCCGCACGCGAAAGGAGCCGAAGCTGATCAACACAGCCGAGCTGTTTCAGCACCCGGTGAAGCGGAAGGTCTATTCCTTTTTGCTGAAGCCTGGCCTGGAAAAGGTGATGGGCATAGAGAAGCTGAATGCCGCCTACGAGGCCTCCAAGGTGTATATGAAGACACACCAGGTAACCTTTGTAGAAGCTGTTTTTGCGGTATGGGGCATCGAGTATGAAATACCCGAAGAATCGCTGACCAAGCTGCGCGAGCACGAGGGTCCGTTGGTCATTGTCTGCAATCACCCGTTTGGTGGGTTGGAGGCCATTTTCCTTATGATCCTGGCACACCGCATTCGCCCGGACCGCTACAAGGTGATGGCCAACTTTATGCTACAGATACCCGAGTTGGTAGACAAGTTCATTTTTGTAGACCCTTTTGAGAATGCCGAGAGCAAGCAGCGCAACATGTCGCCGCTGCGCGAGGTAATGCAGTATCTGAAGGATGGCGGCCTGCTGGGCATCTTTCCGGCGGGCGAGGTGGCAAGCTTCGACCTGAAGTCCAAGCGGGTGATGGAGCCGGAGTGGAATGCGAACATCTCCAAGATCATCCAGCGCACAGGGGCTGCCGTGGTGCCGGTGTACTTTCATGGGCACAATAGTTTTCTGTTTCAGATGGCGGGCGTTATCCATGCACGGCTGCGTACCACCCTGCTGGTGCGCGAGTTTGTAAACCCCCGCAGCAACCGCATTGTACACGCAATGGGCAACCTGATACCGCCCAGCAAGATCCAGTCTTTTGAAAACCCGGACACCCTTACCGCCTACCTGCGGCAGAAGACCCTACTGCTGCGTGCCCGTGTAGACCGGGGCGAAAAGCAGCAGCACATCCGCCTGCGGCACCCGCTCCGCCGCCGTAGTGGAAGAGAGCTACAGCCCGTGGCCCCACCCGTGGATACGGCCATCCTGCGGGATGAGCTGGCCCGCATGCCCGAGTGCGTAATCAGCACGCACCGAAACCTGGATGTGGTAATTTTTGATGCAGACCAAGCCCCAGGCCTGCTGATGGAGGTGGGCCGCCTGCGCGAGCTTACCTTTCGCTCGGTAGGCGAGGGTACAGGCAAGGCCATTGACCTGGACAAGCACGACTACTACTACCACCACCTCATCGTGTGGGACCGCGAGGCGGGCAAGATCGTGGGGGGCTACCGCATGGGCGAGGTAGACACCATACTGCGAAACCAGGGACCTACAGGCCTGTACATCAACAGCCTCTTCCACGTGGATAGCAAGCTGTTTGACGAAATTGGGCCCTCGCTGGAGTTGGGGCGGTCTTTTGTGGCCCAGGAGTACCAGCGTAATTTCTATAGCCTTTTCCTGCTTTGGGTGGGCATCGGCAACTTTATTGTACGCAATCCACGCTACAAAAACCTGATAGGCCCAGTTTCCATTAGCGACGACTACCACGTGGTGAGCAAAAACATGCTGGTCAATTTCCTGCTGGAGCACCACTACCATACCGACCTGAAAGACTACGTGCAGCCCAAGAAGCCTTTTCAGCAGAAACTAGACTACGAGCCCGCCTTCTACGATATGCTGAATGTGCAGAAGCTGCAGGACGTGCACGAGCTGATAACGGAAGTGGAAAAGCAGGATAAGGGTGTGCCCATCCTCATCAAGCACTATCTGCGCATGGGCAGCCGGATCCTGGCCTTCAATGTAGACCCCGAGTTTCAGAACTCGCTGGATGCCCTTACGCTGATAGACCTGACCAAGACCGACCCCAGCCTGCTGACCAAGTATATGGGCGAGGCTGGCTATGCCGCTTTTATGGCCTACCACGGCCTACAGCCACCCGGCCCGGCATCTGCGGATGCACCGGTGTAGCGGGGCTCTGCACGGATGTGTAGGCCTGGGCGCTACTGGCGCTACTGCTGGATTATATTCACCTCCGGCTCCAGCTGCAGTCCGAAACGGCTAGCCACCGAGGCCTGTATGTCTTGCGCCAGCTGCCATACCTCGCTGCCGGTGGCCCCCCCATAGTTTACCAGCACCAGTGCCTGCCGGGCGTGCGCCCCGGTGTTGCCTACCTGCTTGCCCTTCCAGCCACAGGCCTCTATCAGCCAGCCTGCAGCCAGCTTCACCCCGTCTGCCGCCGGGTAGGCGGGCATATCTGGATATTCTGCCGCCAGCCTGCTGTAGGTGTCGGCATCCACCACTGGGTTTTTGAAGAAGCTGCCGGCATTGCCCAGCACGGCAGGGTCGGGCAGCTTGCTGCGCCGGATGCGCATCACAGCCTCGGCCACCTGCCGGATGTCGTGCGGGCCAGGCCCCAGCTCGGCCTGCAGCGCCCCATAGGTGGTGTGCAGCACATGGGGGGCCTTGCTGAGCCGCAGCTGTACGCTCAGGATGAAGTAGGCGCCCTTCTGGCTGGTCTTGAAAATACTACTGCGGTAGCCAAAGGCACAGTCGGCCGCCGAAAAGTCCTGCACCGCCCTGCCGGAAAGATGATAGGCCCGCAGGCTATGAAAGGCCGACTGTAGCTCTACGCCATATGCCCCAATGTTCTGCATAGGGGCGGCACCCACCGTGCCAGGTATCAGTGCCAGGTTTTCTATCCCGCCCCAGCCCTGGGCCACGGCCTCCAGCACGCAGTCGTGCCAGGCCTCGCCTGCCCCTAGCTCCCATATCACCTCTCGCTCATTCTCCACTACCACCCGCCTACCCATCAGCTGGTTGTGCAGTATGGTGCCCGGGTAGTGCGGGGTGGCAAATAGCACGTTGCTCCCTCCGCCCAGTATCAGGTAGGGCTGGGAGGGGTCGTGCCTGGCCTGCCAGGCCTCCAGCTCGGCCAGGCTGCGGATGGGCACAACAGCCTCCGCCGTGGTGGCCGTGCCAAATGTGTGCAGGCCCTGCAGGCTTATTGCATCGCGGCGCATGTGGGCTGGGGCTTTGGCATAAGATTTGTACCTTTCTGCACAAATATATGCATATGAGAGCGCTAGTCTTATTCTCTGTGGTACTGCTGCTGGCTGGGGCCTATGGCTGCCAGAATAACGACGACGACCCCCCACCCAGCAACAGCCAGTTTTTTGCCGATAGCACCGAGGACGCCGGCATCCTGCTGGTGCAGGTATCGCGCTGGAATGGGGCCAGCCTGCAGAACATTGCCAATGCCTACGTATCGGTGCACAATACCTTTGAGGACGCGAATAGCGACGGTAGGCTACCGCTCTTTTTTGGCTATACGGCCTCGGATGGCTTCGTAGACTTCAGCTATGTGAACAGGGGCAACTACTACCTGTATACCGAGGTGGTGGAGCCCAATGGTGCCCTGCGTGCCCAGGTGGACATTGTGCAGGTGCAGAGTGGCCGCGCAGAGCCGAGCGTGAAGCAGGTGATTCATAACTTCTGATATGGCGAAAAAGAACAACGACTTTGATTATCCCACTGCCGTAGCCCGGCTGGGCGAGATTTTGCAGAAGATTCAGCAGGATGACACCCCCATCGAGGAGAGTTATCTGCTCTTCAAACAAGGCAATGCGCTCATTGAGCAATGCCGTGCGTACCTGGACCAGACAGAGCTGAAGGTGCAGCAGCTGATAGATGGCCGCCTGGCCGACTTTGAGTAGCAGCACGCAGAAGTTTTTTTTGACGATTTTCTGCAGTCGAGCACCCACAAGTGCCCGTTTTTTTCGTTCATACGATCTGTGCTTTTACCAGCGAAAGCATATTTGATGTACATTTGAGTATGCAGCAAGCGATCCGAACCCTTTCTCGGCCGTGGCTTTGGTGGGTGTGCATGCAGTGCGCCTGCGTGGCCTGTGGCCTGTGGGGGGCTGCCATGGGGCAGCAGCATGATTTTCATACGTATCCCCCGCTGCAGAGCCGGGCACCCATCCCGCAGAACTTTCTGCGGCCCACTGTGCCTCCACTGCCCGACCCGGAGGCGACTAATGGGCAGGACAGCCTGCAGCAGGGAAGCCTGACACCCACGGATAACCATAGCCTGCTGGCAGAGATCAAGAGCAGCGGAGCCGTCCTGTTAAACGACCCCATTGCCCAGTATATTGGCCGCGTGGCCGATTTTATCCTGCGAGACGACCGCGCGCTGCGGAGCCGCCTCCGTTTTTATGTGGTAAAAAGTCCCGCCGTCAATGCCTTTACCACGCTTGAGGGAGATGTATTCCTGACGGTTGGGCTTTTCTGCCAACTGGAGACAGAGGCGGAGCTGGCCTACATCCTGTGCCGGGAGTTTGCCAACTATGAGCTACAGCACGCCTGGAACAACTATAGCCAGCGCCTAACCCTGGGCGCTAACCAGGCCGAGCTGCAAAAGCCCCCACTGGAGGCACGTGTGTTCGACCATAGCCTGTATACTGCCGAGCAGGCCGCCGCCGCAGATGTGTATGGCTTCCAGTACTACAAGGACACGAAGTACCACATGTTTGCCCCCAACTTTGTGTTCGACTATCTTCTGTACGCGCGCTATCCCTACGACGATATGTTCTTTGTAGCAGATCGCCTGCAAACAGATTATCTCCTTTTCCCCGCCGATTATGTCCTGCCCAAAACCCGCGGCATAACCGAGGAAGAGATATTTGACAACGAGCGCCTAAGCCCCCACCCAAACATCCTGCGCCGCCGGGCAGAGGTAAACCAGCTGGCGGGCCCCCTCTTTGGCCAGGGCACCCAGTGGTTTCAGGTAAGCGAGGAGGATTTTGCTGCCTGCCACCAGCTGTGCCGTTTTGAGCAGATACGCCTGCGCCTGCTGCAGCGCCAGTATGTGGCAGCCCTGTACGACACCTACATGCTGGAGTTCTTCTATCCCAACAATCTTTACCTCACCAAAGCTCGGGTGAAGGCACTGTACGCCCTGGCACAGTACGCCAACGCCAACCAGAAGTATGTGGTGCTGCCCGACTGGAAGCAGCAAGAGGGCTACTGGCAGCGGCTACACCACCTGCTGTACCGGATGAGCCCGGGCGAACTAACCGGTGTAGCCTGCATCCATGCGTGGAATGCTCGAAAGGAATTTCCGCAGGACGAGGAACTGGCCGGGCTGAGCGATGCCCTGCTGAAGTCTCTGGTTAGTCAGCACATTCTTAGCCTGAATGAACTGTATGACCAGCCCGCCGCCCCCGAGGACCTGAGTGCTAACGCGGCACCCCGTGCCACTACCATAGACGGCATTACCTACACGAGCCCAAAAGTGCGCCAGAGCAGCTTTGTCCGATACGCTTTTGTAGACCTGAAGAAGGACCCTGCTTTTGTGGAAAGATTTGAGTTTTTCCGCCGAAACAGCGATTGGGTAGAGGTGCGCCTGGCAGAAGTATCCGGATATTCTGACCCGAACCAGGAAAAGCAGGCAAAAGAAGAGAAGGTGGAGCAGAGCCCGGAAGTGCGGCAGGCCGAGACAACGGCACGCATTGACCGCATCCTGCTAAATGAGCCGGAGTACCTGGTAGTGGATAAGCGCATAGAGGGCCAGCAGCAGCTGGCTACGGATGTGGCCGGCACAAGCACCGTGTGCAAGATACTGGCCGATACCACGGGGCAGGGCCCCATTGCCACCGCCGTGCTAGCCCCGAGCCTGTTTGAGGCAAATATGGCGACAGCCTATAATGACCTGAGCTACCTGAATGAGTGGCTGGCCGAGCGGCAACAGCACCGGGGGGTAGAACTACTGCCCATGGACCCCGGGCGTTCACCCGAGATACAGGCCCGATACGGAACCGATTATGTGGGGCACACCCGTGTGCTGCGCACGGTGGAGCGGCGCCAGAACAAGGGGGCCGTGCTGGCCGCCACCATCGTGGCCCTGCCTGCCCTGCCCTATGGCCTGTACTACAATGCTACACCCGACTATAACACCTCCTTCTCTACCGAGCTATATAACCTCTCTACCGGTCAGCTGGTGTATCAGGGCTACCATGTACGCAAGGCAAAAGACAAGCAAAGCACCCTGGAGAAGGCGATAGCGCGAGAACTGGAGGCTATAAACAAGCTGGAAAAGTAGGCTTTATACTCCGCCCCTTACGGTCTTCATGCAACTGCAGTCTTTTACCTTCAACATGTTTATGGAGAACACCTACCTGCTGTGGGATGAGGCGGGTGTGTGCGCCATTGTAGATCCCGGTTGCCTTTTCGAGCGGGAGCAGATGGTGCTGCAAGACTACATAAATCAGCATGGGCTACAGCCTACCTATCTGCTCAATACGCATTGCCATCTGGACCATGTGTTTGGCAATGCGTGGGCGGAGCGTACCTATGGCCTTAGGCCCTGGATACACGAGCAGGAGCAGGGTATTTTGCAGCGCCTGCCCGCTACAGCCGCCCACTGGGGGATAGACGGGGTAGAGGCCAGCCCACCCCCTGCGGGGCTGCTCCGGGCGGGTAGTACTTTTGGTGTAGGTAGCCTGGAGCTGGAGGTACGCTGGGCACCCGGGCATTCGCCGGGATCGGTGCTTTTGTATCATGCTGAGTCGGGGCAGGCGCTGGTGGGCGACGTCATTTTTCAGCAGAGCATCGGACGCACAGACCTACCTGGTGGTAGCCACGCACAGCTGATTGAGAGTATTCACAAGCAGGTGCTAAGTATGCCCGATGCCACCCGCCTGTACCCAGGCCATGGCCCAGATACTACTGTAGGCCACGAGCGGGTGCACAACCCCTTTCTGATATCGAACTAAGGTTTGTTGCCTATCTTGGTCAACCTTTTCATTGTGCTTTGCGCTATAAGGATCTATCGGAACCCCTAGTAATACTGTACATACTCTTGCCGGATGCGTATATTGTTTGAGAACGAGCAGTTTGCCTGCTTGCTGGATGAAGAGATCCCCTGCGTAATGGTTCAGTACCGCAGTTTTCAGACTGTGGGAGAGATGGAGGCGAATGTAGACCGTGCCTCAGACTACTATGATGCGCTGCAGGACGTTTATCATCCGCTGTACTGGCTTAGCGATAACCGAGACCAGCTAGAGTTGGACCCCGAGGTGATCCATTGGGCCAACGAAACCTGGCTGCCCCGTATGGTTCAGCTTGGGCTGAGCCGCATAGCACTGGTGTATCGGCGGCAGACAATGGCCGCCCTATCGCTCGATGAGTTTTCGAAGAACGCGATGCTCGACTTTCCGGGGGGGCGGCTGGAGGTAGCCTATTTTGCCAGCCTGGAGGATGCCCGGGAGTGGCTAGCCGGCTAGTTGCAGTTTCTTCATGTTTTCCAGCATGTCCGCCACCATGCGGTCCAGGTTGTACTCGTGCTGCCAGCCCCAGTCGGCCCGTGCGGCACTGTCGTCTATGCTCTGGGGCCAGCTGCTGGCTATCGCTTGCCTAAAGTCTGGCGCATAATCGATTTGGAACTCGGGTATATGGGCCTTTATAGCCGCGGCAATCTCAGCCGGGGTGAAGCTGATAGCAGCCAGGTTATAGCTTTGGCGCACCCGTATAGCTTCGGCGGGGGCTTCCATCAGCTGTAGGGTAGCCCGTACGGCATCGGGCATGTACATCATCGGCAGGCGGCTATCGGCAGCCAGAAAGCTGGTGTAGGCAGCCCGTGCCAGCGCCTCGTAGAAGATGTGCACGGCATAGTCTGTAGTGCCGCCACCGGGCTGCACCTTGTAGCTAATGAGGCCCGGGTAGCGCAGGCTGCGTACATCCAGGCCATGCTTGCGGTGGTACCAGGCACACAGGCCCTCGCCTGCCTGCTTGGATATGCCGTAGATGGTGGCTGGCTCCATCACCGTATGCTGGGGCGTAGCCGTGCTGGGGCTGCTGGGGCCGAAAACGGCGATGGAAGAGGGCCAAAACACTTTTTGGATTTGGTGCTTAACGCTCAGGTCCAGCACGTTCATCAGGCCATTCATATTCACCCTCCAGGCCAGGGCGGGCTGCTCCTCCCCCTTGGCAGACAGAAAGGCTGCCAGCAGGTAGATCTGCGAAACCCCGTGCTGCCGGATAATGACCTCCAGGTTTTCCCGGTCTGTTACATCCAGCTGTACCTGGGTATAGGGTGTCTGTATGGGCTGCAGGTCTGCCGCTACCACCTGTGTATCGCCATACTGGGCAGCCAGTGCAGGCAGCAGCTCCAGGCCTAGCTGGCCTCCGGCGCCTATTACGAGGATTTTTGACATGGTTTTCAGGAGGGTTGGAATGGTAGGATGCAAAGGTACACAAAGCCACAGAGATGACCGACAACTATCAATGCCACCCGGATAAAATAGAAGGGGCAGGTGGCCATTCGGGTAGCTTATATGGGCACAGCGCGGGCGGGTCTACAGCGTGGCCCACTGCAGTACCGTTCGGTCGTCCGATGCGGAGATCAGGCTGCCGTCTGCCAGCCACAGCAGCCTGTTTACGCTGCTACTGTGCCCCTGGCTGCGCGGGCGGTCTATCACCTTTAGCAGGGTCAGGGTCAGGGGGTCCCACAGCTTGATGGTTTTGTCCATGCTGGCCGATGCCATGCGGTCTATGTGCGGGTGGTAGGCCAGGTGGTTGATGGCAAACAGGTGGGCCGGCACGTCGTTTACCAGGCTGTAGTGGTGGTGGGGGTCCCAGCTTTTCAGGTGCGCATCTCGGCTGCCGCTGAATAGCAGGCTCCCGTCGCGGCTGTAGCACAGGCTGAAAACACTGATGCTATGTGCCTGCCACTGGCGTATGGGGCTTAGCCGCTGGCTGTGGTATACGCGTATCTGGCAGTCGCTACCCCCTATGGCAAACTCGGGCTGCTGTGGGTGGAAGGCCAGGCTGCGCAGGCTGGCCGAACTGAGGGTAAGCTGCAGGCTGGCCTTCAGCTGCACCAGGTCCCACAGGCACACGCGCCCCTCCTCGCTCAGGCTTAGGGCCATTAGCCCCTCGGGGTGCAGTTGCAGGTCGAAGATGGCCTTGCTGTGCGCCTTGGCACTCCGGAGCAGCTTGCGCCCCTGTACGTCTACAAAGTGTAGGCCCCCGTCTTGCTGCCCGGCCAGCAGCAGCTGGTGTGCGGGCACATACAGCAGGCTGTAGATGGGTGCCTGCGCCTGCAGGATGCCGCCCAGGCTCTCGCCGGTGCGTGCGTCCCACAGGGCCACTACACCATCGCTACCTGCGCTGAAAAACTGATGTGGTTCTGGCCCGGGGGCCAGGGCATACACACAGTCTCGGTGGCCCGAAAAACCATGTGTGCGGGCTACCTGGATGCGCATGGGGCGGGGGGTAGGTTAGTGCTCATAATATCCACGTACATAGTAGGCTTTGGGGCTAAGTACCAGGGGGTATTGGTTGAACCAGTTGAAAAAGTCTTCGTATTCCGCATAGTGGCCTAGCAGCCAAGCTTCGAACTCCTGGGGACGCGCCTGGCTGAATAGCCAGTAGTGGTAGGCCTCCAGGTGGCCTGCCCGCTCCAGCTGCTGCCAGTAGGAGATCAGGACATTGGGATACGCCTTTTGGCTCTTCTCATCCCACAGCTGCAGGAAGCCCGCGCGCAACATCAGGAGATTGGCTATACTTAGCTGGTCGTCTGGTCCGGTTAGCAGCAGCGATACATCCGTCCCCCTTGCCAGCGCGAGTGCAAACTGAAAGGTAAAGGGGAGCACGGATTTCATTTTCATGTTTTCCAATTCTTTGTGGGGTATATCGAGTGGGTTTCCGCTCAGCGATACCCGCATCGTCAGGCTGGCCCTATCTACCGTGATCGCCTTATTCCATCCCTGGTAGAGGGTTAGGCTCATGCTTTCGGTACGTCTGGTATTGCGCTCCAGGTTCATAAACAGCTCGCCGTACAGCAGGCCATGCAGGCGCTGTGGCTCGCTATCCACCAGGATAGGGGTAGCGTAGAAATCACCTGGTTTCTGGATGTCGGCACCAAACGGCTCTATATCCACCAGGATAGGGGTCGCGCAGAAATAAGCCCCTGCATACTCGGGCTGTGCACGTATGCTGTTTTCGTATTCGCCTATGGCTTCATCCCAGTTACCCTGCCGGCCCTGGGCTATGCCCCTGCCGGTGTATAGCCGTCCGCTTTTGGGGTATTTTTTTAGCCCCTGTGCATAGGTAGCCATGGCTTGGTCAAAAGCCCCGTTGTAGTCATACAGATCTCCCACAAACTGGTAGCTACCGTCGTCCGAGTCTTTGTAGGCTAGCATGCGCGGGGCATATACCCGTGCCTGTGCATAGTCCTTTTGCAGCATATAGCTATAGGCCAGCTCGTAGTCGTATACATAGCTATCCGGGTACAGGCTCCGCGCGCGCGCTAGCAGCACACGGCTCGAGTCGTACTGCTCGCGCTGCATCAGCGCTCTGGCTCTTTGCAGCAGGGCATTAGCCTGTTGCCGGGCTGTTTGTGCCTGGCTGCTGGCACACACCAGCAGCAGTGCCATCCAGGCTGTACGCAAGCGGGTCATTTGGGCAAGTTACCACTTTCGTGCTTGCTGCAGGCCGGTGGCAGGCGGGTAGTTTGCCCCTGGCAAGCGCGGGTGCTACTGCTGCCGGGGCCAGCCTGCTTCGCCGATGAGGGGTACAAACTGGTAGGCCTGCAGGCGCTTTTGCACCCACTTGTCTGGCGCGGTGCGGGTTATCACGGTCATGTACTGCTGGTCTCGGTCGCCCACGGGTATTACCAGGCGTCCGCCCACCTCCAGCTGCTCGCACAGGCTCTGTGGGATGGCCGGTGCCCCCGCCGTTACGATGATGCCGTCGTAGGGGGCGTAGGCGGGCCAGCCCTGGCTACCGTCGCCACACTTCTGGTGCACGCGGTACCCCAGGTCTTTCAGCCGCTTGCGGGCCTGCTTGTGCAGCGCCTCCAGTCGCTCTACCGAGAATACCGTGGCACCCAGCTGGGCCAGCACGGCTGCCTGGTAGCCACTGCCGGTGCCGATCTCCAGCACCCGGGGGTTCCGCTCGGGCAGCTGCAGCAGCTCTGTCTGCCGGGCCACAGTGTAGGGCTGGCTGATGGTTTGCGAGGCATCTATCGGCAGGGCAATGTTTTCGTACGACTGCTCTGCCAGCGCCGTTTCTACAAAACAGTGGCGCGGCACCTGCCCCAGGGCTGCCAGCACCCGTGCATCCGTTATCCCCTCCTTCTCCAGGGTGCGTACCAGCCGCCGCCGCAGGCCTTGCATCTTCTCGTTGTCTTCCATGTAGTCTGTTTTTTTGTGGGCTACA
Source organism: Bacteroidota bacterium (assembly GCA_021300195.1). Classification (NCBI taxonomy): domain Bacteria; kingdom Pseudomonadati; phylum Bacteroidota; species Bacteroidota bacterium. Next base: position 20,898 of record JAJTIE010000015.1, read on the forward strand.
AAAGCTATCCCCCAGGCGCAGTGGCAGCCTGTGGTGCAAAGATAGCAGGCAGGGGCTATGCCGGGGTGCTGTGGCAGAGCCGCGCAGGGCGGTGCAGCTGCGGGGTTCTTCTTATCTTTACCCACATGCTGAAGGCCCTGCACAACCTGGGCATCTATTTTTTGATGCTGCGCTCCCTCTTCACCACCCGGGAGAAGATCTCGATCTATGTACGCGCCACCCTGGCCGAGATCCACTATATCGGGGTAGGCAGTGTGCCCATTGTGCTTATTACGGCCCTCTTCATCGGTGCGGTTACTACGGTAAATACCGCCTACCAGCTGGAGAGTGCCTACTTCCCCCTTAGCCTCATCGGCAGTGTGATGAGTACCACCAGCATCATGGAGTTTGCGCCTACCATCACCAGCCTGGTGCTGGCGGGCAAGGTGGGCGGAAACATAGCCAGCCAGCTGGGCACCATGCGCGTTACCGAGCAGATAGATGCCCTGGATGTAATGGGTGTAAACAGCACCAGCTACCTGATCCTGCCCAAGCTGCTGGGGGCCCTGGTGGCTTTTCCCACCCTCATTATTTTTGCCGTCTTCCTGCAGCACCTGGGGGGCATCATGGCTGGCGAGTTTACGGGCATCATTCCTGAGGCCATCTTTCATCAGGGTGTAATGAAGGTATTCGAGCCTTTTCAGATCACCTTTATGCTTACCAAGGCGCTTACATTTGGCTTCCTCATCACCAGCATCTCTGCCTACCAGGGCTACTATGTGCGGGGTGGCGCCTTTGAGGTAGGAGATGCCAGCAAGAAGGCCGTAGTGCGCGGCAGCATTGCCATCCTGTGTGCAGACTATGCACTGGCCGAGATGATGCTATAATTGTAGCGAAAAAACCATGAGCATCCGGATAGAAAACATATGCAAGTCCTTTGGCGACAAGGAGGTGCTAAGGGGCATCGACTTCCACTTTCGGGGTGGTGAGGTGAATATGATTATTGGTGGCAGCGGGGGCGGAAAGACCGTGCTGGTAAAAACCATTGTAGGCCTGCTGCGGCCGGACAAGGGGCGGGTGCTGTATGAAACAAAGACGGGTACACAGGACTACTGGAAGCTGCATGCCGCTAGCCGCCGCGCCCTGCACCTGCGCATAGGCATGCTGTTCCAAGGCTCGGCCCTATTTGACAGTATGACGGTGGAAGAGAACGTGGCCTTCCCGCTGCACACCCTGGCCCACAAAACCAAGGGCGAGATAAAGGAGCGCGTAAACTACTGCCTGGAGCGGGTGCAGATGGCCGGATCGAACCCCCTGTATCCCAGCGAGCTGAGTGGGGGCATGAAAAAGCGCGTAGGCATAGCCCGCGCCATTGCGTTGGAGCCCGAGTTCCTCTTTTGCGACGAGCCCAACAGCGGGCTAGACCCCCAAACAGCCCATGTGATAGACGCACTGATACAAGACATCACCCAGCTGCACGGAATGACCACCGTGGTGATTACACACGACATCAAAAGTGTGGTGCACATTGGCGACCATGTGCTCTTCCTCTATCAGGGAAAAAAGGCCTGGGAGGGCAGCCGCCACCAGCTGACAGAAAATACCAACGTGCCACTCCAGGCTTTTTTGGATACCTCTGGATTATTCGCCGGATAGAAAACACAACCACTCCGGTTCAAAAGCCCTATCTTGGTTTTCTTTTTTTTACACCCAACCGCGCGAAAAAAATCTGCATCCGCATGGCTAGCGAAAAACCCCCCATCCTCATCGTAGAAGACGAGCCCACCTGGGCTGCCACCCTGACGGCCAAGCTCGGAAAACGCTTTTCGGTGCACCACTTTACCCGGGGCGAAGACTGCCTGGCCAAACTGAAAGAGATAAAGCCCGTGCTGGTGATACTGGACTACCACCTGGAGGGGCAGCTAACCGGCCTGGATACCCTGAAGGAGGTGCGCAAACAGAAGCCCGACCTGAAGGTAATCCTATTCTCGGCCCAGGACGATGTGCAGACTGCCATGGACATACTAGATAATGGTGCCTACGAGTACATTGTGAAGGGCGAGAATGCCATGAACCGCCTGAACATTGTGCTGCGAAACATAGAGGAGGCAGACCGGCTGAAGCGCGAGGTAGTAGAACTCAAGCTGCGTTTTCGCCGCGAGAAGCTGGTGCTGATCCTGGTAATTGTAGGCATAGCCATAGGTAGCTTCCTTGTGTACCTAAACACCTGCCCCCAGCAGCGCGTAGTGAACTGGGACCCCTTCGGCCTGGAAGAAACCCGGGCCTGCAATCCCTGATTCGTTCTTAGCCCCAGGTTCTGCTAGTCAGCCAGTCAGCCCACTGCGCTGCGCACCTACTACTCAGCGGAGTGCTTTTCCAGCAGCTTCAGGCACACGGCCAGGTTTGGGCTGTGGGGGGCCTGTATGCGCAGGTCGTCTCCGGTGCGGGGGTGCACCAGGCAATAACTGAATTGAATAACTAAACTAATATGAGTATCTTGCGGCTAATCACAGAGGCTTGCAGTAGCGCAAAACGTTCGTCATGAAGCCTAGCTGCAAAAATTCGTATTCTAAGAAGTTACTATTCGCAAAAAACCAATGAAAGCGGTAGAAACAAAAGTAGAGGAGTTTATCTCCAAGGCTAGGACTCAGTTCGTAATTCCTGTATACCAAAGAAACTACGACTGGTCCATTCAAGACTGCCGGCAATTATTTAACGACATTATTAGTGCAGGGAAGAACAAAGATGTGTCTGCTCATTTTATTGGTAGCATCGTCTTTTTACATAATGATGTGTATACTCATTCGCAGATAACGAAACTTACGATAATAGATGGTCAACAACGACTAACAACACTTACTCTTATCTACTTAGCCCTACGTCATCTTTTTAAGGATCTAAAAAAAGAGGAAAACATTCAAGAAATAGACGAGACCTATTTGATAAATAAATTTGATAAAAATCCACAAGGAAAATTTAAATTAAAAGTTACCAAAAACAACGAACAATTTTTTAAGTATATCTATGATTGTCGGGAATCAGAGCTTATCGGATACTCTAATTTTGTTAATAATTTTAAGTATTTTAGAAAGAACATAACAGAAGATAATTACAATGATGTTAGAAGAGGTCTTTCTAAGCTCATGTTTGTTGAGATTTCTTTAGAAAGAGGAAAAGATGATCCACAGAGAATTTTTGAGAGTTTAAACTCCACGGGATTGGCATTGTCTCAGGCAGACCTTATAAGAAATTATATCTTGATGGAACTAAGTAGTCAAGATCAAGAAGTGATCTATGAAGAATTTTGGTTTCAAATAGAGGAGTCAGCTAGGAATGAGAAAAGAAATGAGAATTTAGTATCTGACTACATTCGAGACTATCTAACGCTAATAAACAGAAGAATACCCAACAAGAAAAATGTATATGAAGAATTTAAACAAAAATATAAGGCCACTTCAATAGAGAAACTGAAGGAAGATTTATCAGATATAAAAAAACTGAGCAAACACTTTAATAAGCTGGTAAATCCGCATAAAGAAGAAGACAAGGAAATCAGGTTACGATTGATTTCTATAAAGCGACTAGAGGTAAATGTTGCATTTCCATTTTTAATGAAAGTATATGATGACTATAGCAACCAGATAATTGATAAGCAGGTTTTACTAGAAATCTTTGATTTCATTGAGTCATTCATTGTAAGAAGATTCATCGTTTCTCTTCCAACCAATGCTTTAAATAAAATATTTATGAACTTACACGAAAAAATAGATTCAGATGACTACTTAGCATCAATTCAACGGCATTTAATAAGTCGATCGGGCAATCATAGATTTCCAGATGATGGTGAAGTTATAGATGCATTGAAATCGAAGGATATTTATAATTCTAAACAAATTAAGTTCTATTTATTAGAAAAACTTGAAAATCACGAAAACAAAGAATTTGTTAAAATTGAAGACAACTCAGACATTACTATTGAACATATTTTTCCTCAAAATCCTGATAGCTCATGGCGTGATGATCTGGATGATGAGGAGTTTGAATTTATGAAGAAGCGACAGCACACAATCTCAAATCTTACTTTATCAGGCAACAACGGGAAGCTGGGTAATAAATCATTCAAGGAAAAGAGAGACCTGAATGGCTTAGGATATAGCGACAGTCGTCTTTGGATGAACAAGCATCTCTCCAAATTAGAGAGATGGGGTAAGGATGAGCTTGAAAAGCGTTTTGATATTATACGCGATCGTTTCCTAGAAATATGGAAATACCCTGATCTAAAATTAGGTGCGAAGCACTTGTCAGGAGTTAATGAAGAAATCAGTATATTTGACGCAGATGACCCTACTAATCAAAAGCTAGAATATGTTGTTTTTTTAAGCAATCGGATAGAAGTTACAAAGATAACCGATCTTTATAAAGCGGTATTTGAGAGGCTCTTTCTGGATCATCCTGAATCTTTCTTTACTAATTCATTCCGAACTAAGTTTGGTATTAGCCATGATTCTATCGGCTTGAGAATGCCTTATTCTATCAGCGATAACTGCTTTATTGAGGTGAACCTTTCCAGTTCTGAGAAATTCAAAAAAATAAAAGCTGCGCTTACTTTTTTTGAGTTAGAAGATGAACTGACAATAAAATACGCAGATAGCTAGCTTAGCGGGCAAAGCCTATTCCTCTTACTTACTCAGCGGAGTGCTTTTCCAGCAGCTTCAGGCACACGGCCAGGTTTGGGCTGTGGGGGGCCTGTATACGCAGGTCGTCTCCGGTGCGGGGGTGCACCAGGCCCAGGCGCCAGGCGTGCAGCACATACTCGGTGTTTATAGGCCAGGCTTCTTCCTCGGGCTTGTGGCGGTAGCCGCGCCGGATCAGCTCGCGGGTATACAGGTCGGTACCCCCATAGGCCGTGTCGCCCACAATGGGGCAGTGGATGCTGGCCAGGTGGATGCGGATCTGGTGCATGCGGCCCGTTACAGGCTCGGCCCGCAGCAGGGTAGCCTGCTGGTATAGCTTCTCGGTATAGAAGACGGTGAGGGCTGGCTTTCCTGCCCAGGCATCTATTTTCACCAGCCCGCGCTTGGCCGGGGCTATGGGGGCTTCCACCTCAAAGCCGTCAAACTCCCATTGCCCCTTTACCAGGGCCAGGTAGGCCTTGTATACCCCCCGCTGCTGAAACTGGCGGCTCAGGTGGCTGTAGCTCTCGGCATGCTTGGCAAATACCAGCACGCCCGTGGTCATCTTGTCTAGCCGGTGCACGGCCTTCAGGTCGGGGTTGTGCTGCTGGGCTATCTCTTCCAGGCTGCGCTGCGGGCTGGAGCGGCCGGGGGTGCTGGCTATACCCTGTGGCTTGTTCACCACCAGCAGGTCGTCATCCTCGTGCAGGATGAGGTCTGGCCACTTCCATTTGGCAAGCCGCCTCAGTCGTATATCCCGATCTTCCATGTTTCTGCCTGCAAGATACGGATCGCTGCCTTGTAGTGGGGCATGTAGTGCGCCACATGGGCCCAGAAGCGCGGGCTGTGGTTCATTTCGCGCAGGTGCATCAGCTCGTGCAGGATCACGTAGTCGATCACCATTTTGTCAAACAGGATCAGGTGCCAGTTCAGGTTCAGGTTGCGCTTGCTGCTGCAGCTTCCCCATTTGCTGCTGTGGCTCTTTACCCGGATCTGGTTCGGCTGGTTGCCGGTGTGGGCAGCCAGCTCCTGGGTTCGCTGCTTCAGGTAGTTGTCGGCCAGGCGCCGCAGGGCGTAGCGCAGCAGGGGTTTGGGCTGGGCGTGGTAGTGTGCCGGTGCCCACACCTGTAGCACAGGTCCAGCCAGGCGGTAGCGGGGGCTGGGCGCATCTAGCAGCTGTATCTGGCGGGTGGTGCCCAGCAGGCTAGCCTGCTGGTGCAGCTGGGCCTGGTACTGCCGGGCTGCGGCCTGTGCCTGCTGCTGGCGGCCCGCGTGCCGCAGCACCCAGCGTGCTTTTTCTTGCAGAAAGGGCATGGCCTCATCCAGCCTGCCGGTGGGTGTATGCACCACCAGACTGCCCGCTTCATCAAAACTCAGGCGTATACGGCCCCCCTTGCTCTTTTTTACCACGCAGGATAGCGGCTGCCCGGCTAGCGTAATAGCCTGCTTCATCCTGCAAAAGTACACACAAGCCAAGCGCGGACAATGCAGGCGCTTGTCCTCCAGCTGCCAGTAGGGTTTTTTAGATTAGGCTAAATATTTTTCGATTAGACTAAAAAAGAAGCTAATTTTGCCGCCACTCTTGCTCACTCACCCTATGCAGGTGCCGTTGTTTACCGCTTTGCCTATTTACCGGGTCCAGCTGACAGGGGCACTGCTGCTATTGTGCTGGGCAAGCCTGCCCCTGTGCGTAGCCGCCGCCCCGCAGGCAGGTGTGGCCCTACAGCAGGCAGCCCCCTGTGGCCGTGTGGTAGATGACAGTGGCCAGCCCCTGGCCGGTGCCAACATCCTCATTATAGGTACCCAGCAGGGGGTGTATGCCGATGCCGAAGGGCGCTTCTGCCTGCCAGCCGTGCCAGATGCTTCTGCCCGCATCCGCATTAGCTTTCCCGGCTATATGCCGCGCACCCTGGGGGTGGATGAGCTGCAGCAGGTGCAGCTGGAGCCGCTGGCAACTGATGCCGTAGTGGTAACGGGCAACCCCAGCCCCATGCGCCTGGCCGATTCTCCCATGAAGGTTGAGATCATTGAGGGCGAAGCCCTCCAGCAGTCGGGCAGCAGTACGCTGATGGAGTCGCTCTTTGCCACAAATGGCGTTACCGAGGGCGTTAGCTGCGGCGTATGTGGCACCAGCGACCTCCACATCAATGGCCTGGATGGGGCGGCTACCCTGTTTATGATAGACGGCATGCCGATTATGGGTAGCCTGGCCGCTGTGTATGGGTTAAACTCCCTGCCAGTCAGCCTGATCGACCGGGTAGAGATCGTGAAAGGCCCTGCCAGTACCCTGTATGGTGCCGAGGCAATAGGCGGGGTAGTGAATGTCATCACCCTACGGCCCGATGCCGCACCCCGCCTGCGGGCGCGCTCCTGGGGAAACACACATGCCGAGGCCAACCTGGACCTTTTGCTCAAACCGAGGATAGCCGCAGGCCATAGCCTGCTACTTGCTGCCAATGGCTACCGCATGCAGCAGCGCCTGGATGACAACGGCGATGGCTTTACCGATGTGCCCCTGAACGACCGCGCTAGTGGCTTTGTAAAATGGCAGCTAAACCGCACGCTGCCGGCGGTACTTACGGCCCGGGGATACTACGAGGACCGCTTTGGTGGCGTGCTAGGCTGGAAGCCCACAGACCGGGGGAGTAGCACCATATACGGCGAGAGCATCCGCACCCGGCGGATAGAACTGCTGGGCCGCTATGGCCTGGGCCAGCACTGGCAGCTGGATGCCAGCAGCGCCGGCCACTGGCAAAACAGCTACTATGGCGATCAATACTACAAGGCCTTGCAGTACATTGGCTTTGCCAACCTGCTGCACAACCGGCAGCTGGGTGCCCATCACCTTACCTTTGGCCTTGCCAACCGCTATCAGGTGTATGACGATAACACACCGGCCACCGCCCGTCAGGATAGTCAGTGGGTGCCCGGTCTGTTTGTAGAAGATAGGTGGCAGCTAGCCCCCCGCTGGGCCGCCCAGCTGGGCCTGCGGGCAGACCACCATGCGGCACACGGGCTGGTACCGGCTCCGCGCTTCAACCTGAAGTGGGAACTAAGTGCCCTGAGTAGCCTTAGGCTAAACACGGGTACAGGCTTCCGTACCGTGCATGTGTTTACGGAGGACCACGCGGCCCTTACGGGTGCCCGCAGGCTGGAGTTTGCGGATAACCTGAAGCCCGAGCGATCCGTGAGTGCCAGCCTGGGCTACGCCACCTTTGTAGCCCTGGGCGATGGGGTGCTGGGCCTAACGGCAGATGCCTTCTATACCCGCTATGAGAACCGCCTGATACCGGACTATAGCGAGCCGGATGTGATCCGGTATGCCAACCGAGACGTGTATGCCATTACCCGCGGGCTGGCCCTGGGCGTGGACTGGCAGCTGCTGCCCAGCCTGCACCTAAACCTGGGCACCACGGTGCTGGATACCTATGAGCGTGCACGCGAGGGGGGTGCCGATACCCGCATGCCCATTCTGCTAGCGCCCCGCTATACGGCAAACTGGGCACTAAACTGGCAATACAAGGCGGCAGGCATCGAGCTCTCGTGGCAGGGCAAGGTCTTTGGCCCCATGCAACTACCCAGCTTCCCCGAGCCACATAGCCGCCCCAGCCGGTCTGAAGTATACAGCCTGCAGAGCCTACAGCTGGATAAAAGCCTGGGCAGGCAGCTAAGTCTGTTTATCGGGGTGCGCAATCTGCTGGACTACACCCAGCCCAGCCCACTGATAGACCCTCGAAATCCCTTCGGTCCAGACTTTGATACCGCCTATGCCTATGGCCCCACGCAGCGGCGCCGCTTTTTTGCAGGCCTAAACTGGACACTGCCCTAGGCACCCGCTCCTGTATGGAGAGGCCACACTATCCACAGTGGCTGTGGAAACGCGGCCTTGTGTTTACGTGTTCTTTGTTCGAGTTTTAGCCTATGAAGCTGACCAAAAAACTGCTGGAGCGACTGGAAGACATACTGAAAGCCTGTGGGTATCGAGTTCGCTATGAGCGCGGTACTTTTTCCGGGGGCTTCTGTGTGCTGAAAAAAGAACGTATCGTGGTGCTCAACAAGATTTTTACCATAGAGGGCAGAATAAACCTACTGCTGGACCTGCTGCCGCAGCTAGAGCTGGATGAGACCATGCTGGAGGAAGACGACCGGCAGCTGTTACAAAAAATAAGAACACAGGCCCAGGCAGCCTAGTAGAGCAGATGAAGAAGGAGGTCGTTTTTCTGGGAACAGGTACCTCGCAGGGGGTGCCGGTGATAGCCTGCGGCTGCGCTGTGTGCCAGAGTACGGATTCCAGAGACAAGCGACTCCGCAGTTCGGTGCTTATCCGCTACGGTGCCCAGCAGGTGGTGATAGATACCGGTCCGGATTTTAGGGAGCAGATGCTGCGCTTGGGCGTGCAAGACCTGCATGGTGTTGTATTTACCCACAGCCACAAGGACCATGTAGCCGGCCTGGACGATGTGCGCGCCTTCAACTACAAGTACCATACGCCCATGCCGATATGGGCAGATGCCTACACCCTGCAGCGGCTGGAGGGTGAGTTTCCCTACATTTTTGATGGGACCAACTACCCGGGTATTCCTCAGATAGACCGATACGAGATAGACACAGCGCCCTTTGAGGCCGCCGGCGTGCCCTTTTTGCCTGTGCCGGTGCTGCACTACCGGATGCCCGTGCTGGGCTTCCGGATCGACAACCTGGCCTATGTAACGGATGCCAACTACATCTCGCCCGAGAGTAAGGCCCTGCTGGTGGGACTGGATGTGCTGGTGCTGAATGCCCTGCGGCGCGAGCCACACATCTCGCACTTCAACCTACAGGAGGCTCTGGCCCTGGTGGACGAGCTGAAGCCCCGCCAGGCGTACTTCACGCACATCTCGCACCTGCTGGGCACCCATGAAGAGGTGTCGGCAGAGCTGCCTGCTCGGGTACAGCTGGCGTACGATGGCCTCACCGTTGCCTTTGAGTAGCCCTCTGGCACTTGGCTGCCAGTGTAGTACACACGCATTCTGTACGGCAGTGCGCCCCCAGAAGGCGTTACAGAAGGTAGCAGGGGGAGGGATACCTAGAAGCCTATGCGCGCCCGGATGGGTGCTGCAGACTCCTCTTCTTCATCGCGCACAATGCCCAGTATGCCGCTTATCTTGCCCGAGCTGTTTTTTATCGGCAGGCGGTAGGTGCGGATCCAGCGCTCGGCCTCTCCATCCGCGCACTTTACAAATTCGTAGCTGGCATAGGGCAGGTCATTCTCTATTACATCCTGCTCCATCTCGGCAAAGGCCTCGGCCATTTCCTTTTGGCGTAGCAGCTCCTCGTCGGTTTTGCCTATAATCTCTGTCGGGTTCTCCAGCCCTATGGTGCGGGCAAAACCCACATTGCACCCCTGGTACACCCCATTCCGGTCTTTCCAGAAAACCAGGTCCTGGGTGTGATTCACAACGTAGGCCAGCAGATCCCGTTCAGACAGGGTCTGATCCTGTCTCTTGTCGCGAAAATTCATGACCCGCAGCTGGGCCAGCAAATCGCTTTCCTGAAGGGGATCGTTTGTCGGGTTTGTAGCCGCCATGTTTTGCAAATTTGATATTGTTTCGAGTCCGTTTTTGCAAGAAAAAAACGTCGGCACAAATATAGCTAAAAATAGCCTTTGTCCCCATAAAATGGCCATTTGTCTGCTGTTTGTTCTATTTTATCCGGTTTTTATGAATGAATGGGGATTCTCCGTACCTGTTATTATCTTTCGGCATGGCAAATGAGTTACCCGACCGGCTGAAGCAGCGGCGCCAGCAGTGGGAGGCGCGTATGCAGCGGATGAGCCACCGGCAGCGCCCCGGGCGCCCAGGTGGTCGCTTTTCCCTGAGCAATCGGCGGATGCTATTCCTGCTTATTGTGGTGGTGGGCGTGTTCTACTTCTTCTTTATGCAGCAGGAGCCCAGGGTACGGCAGCCCATTCAGCCGGGCCCGGTCGTTACGCTAAACTACCAGAACTACACGGCCCTGGACCCCCGCTATGCGGGTAGGCAAGACGTGCGCAAGCTGCTGCTGGACCACAATGCCTTTACGCAGCTGGATACCACCATCCTGGGTATGCCCGGGCTGGAGTACCTGGACCTGAGCGCCAACGAAATAGCCGCGCTGCCCGACCAAATGAGCAGGCTAGGGCAACTGCGGGTACTGCAGCTATCCAAAAACCGGCTGGATAGCCTGCCCCCCTCCTTTGCAGCACTACGGCGGCTACGGGTGCTGAATTTGAGCTACAATCGCTTCGGCCGGGTGCCCTATGTGCTTGGTCAGCTGGATAGCCTGCACATACTGGACCTGCGGGGCAATGCAACCCTACCCGCTGCCGGCATAGATTCGCTGCGCAGGCTACTGCCCCGCACCGAGCTCCTTTTCTAGCCGATACATACCCGGGCTGCCGTGCTACGTACAGGCAGCAGGCCCCTAGTAGTACAGGCCATAGCCTACTATTTTTCCTTTCTCCAGGCCAAGGGCAGGTGCCGGGGTTTTCAGCATATTCATCAGGTAAAGCACCGTGCGCAGCAGGCCCGATCGGGTGGGGATACGTGTCCAGTCTACATCCACACTCAGCAGCCAGCGGCGGTATTCGCGGGCATCTATTACGGCGCGTGGCAGCTCGCCATAGCCCCCTACCATGCCGCTGCCGCCGTAGCCCGCACTCAGGCTTAGCCAGGCGGGCAGCCACCGGGGCTTGTGGTGAAAGTAGGCCGAGATAGGGGTGCTGATCCAGTAGGTTTGTCCGTTGTAGTCCTTTATCACCTGGCTTAGGCCGCTGCCCAGCAGCTCCGTGTTTTGCCGGGCATAGGGGCTGGGCCAGAAGCTGAACTTGGGCTGCAGGCGCTGCTCGCGCCACAGCAGCTCATTCAGGATGGCCAGGCTGCTGCCGCTGGCGTTGGCCACCAGGTCCCAGCTGCTGGCACCATAGGTGGATACGCTGCCATCCAGGATCTCGATCGGGCTTTGCAGAACGAAGCCCGTAAGGCCACCCAAGATAACCCGCGGGGTGCGGGCCAGGCCGGCCCAGTGCAGCAGGTCCATCATCATGCGGCTTTCCTGATAGGCCCAGTAGGCATGGCCCACCTTGTCCAGCTGCTGCCACTCGGCCCCGTCGTTGAACCAGCGCCAGGGCCCCCGGGGTTGATCCGCATACCACACGGTGGCCAGGCCCGCATAGAGCCCGGTAACTCCGGCTGCCGTACCGAGCACAATGGGCCGCAGCCGCCCGCGATTCAGGCTGCTATCCGGCTGCCAAAAGGATGGCTGCGCCTGCAGACAGGGCTGGGCTGCCAGCCAGCAGCCCAGCCAGAGTAATAGCAGGCCGAGGCGCGAAGCGCTACTTCTCATCCCGTGAACTTACCGCTTTTACCCAGCCGCAAGGCATTTGGCTGCCCAAAAAACAATAAACGGACAGGAGACGGCCCCGATGGCTGGATTCTAGCGCACCAGCATCAGCGTGCGGATCAGCTCACGCGTGCCACCCTGGCAGTCGGGCACCTGGATGTGCACTACGTAGGTGCCCTCGGGCGCATCGGCATTGCCGGTGCTGCCGTCGGTACCGCGCCAGGGCTGGCTGCCCGTGTACACCAGCTGGCCCCAGCGGTTGAAGACTTGCAGGCGGTAGGCGCCATCCAGGTAGCTGGCGGGCGGGTAGGTGTCGTGCAGGCCGTCGGCATTGGGGCTGAAGGCGGTGCCCCAGCGGTGTACGGCTGAGGCCTCGGGGTCGATGACCTCTACCTGGGCTGTGGCACTACGCCCGCATCGGTCGCTGATCTCGAGGGTGAGGGTGCCGCCCAGGCCGCTCGGGGGCAGAAACACAGGCTTTTCGCTCAGCAGGCTGCCGTCTTCGTCCGTCCAGCGATAGCTAAGGCCGGGGGCTTCGGGGGCCTGTAGGGGGCGGCCCTGCTGGATGCAGCGGTCGTATAGGGGCGGCAGGTTGAGGCTCAGGGTGCTGGGGTCTGTCTGCCGGGTGATGACAACCGAGTCGCGGTAATAGTTGCCGCAGCTGTCGATGGCCGTCAGGCGGTAGCTGCCGGGTTGGGTGAGGGCAATCTGCCGGGTGGTGGCAATCACCTGGCTAAAGTCGGGGTTTCGGGTCCACTCCCAGGTGTAGGAAAAGTCGCCGCTGGGGCCTACCCAGGTTTGGGTTTCGCCGGGGCA
>JAJTIE010000016.1 GCA_021300195.1 Bacteroidota bacterium
GACCCAGACCCAGACCCAGACCCAGACCGAAACACCGCCCCTAAGCATAGAGGATGCCCTGGATACAGAGCTAGATCTGGATGTATCGCTGGATGAGCTAGACAACCCGGATGGGCCTCTTGGGCAGGATTTCTCCGAAACAGACTATTCGGTAGACGACGACCTGGGGGCAGAGCTAGGCCTGGGTGATGACCTGAGCCTGGAGGTAGACGAGGGAGAGTTGAATTTCGAGGAAAGCTATGAGGAGGGCAGCCAGGATGACCTGGGCTTTGAGGACGACCTGGAGCTGGACCTGGATGAAGATTTAGGCTTCTAGCCTACCCCTGGTCGGCAGATGAGCGAAACTGAAAGTAACCCCTAGTGGTTTAGAAACCAATTGAACGAGCCGCAAATCCAATCCTCCCACCACAAAAAATCTGTATAACCCTATGGCAATAACACTAAAAGCGGGCGATAAGGCCCCAAACTTTGAAGCAAAAGACCAGGATGGCAAAATGCTGGGCCTGAGCGACTACGCAGGCAGCAAGCTAGTGCTGTACTTCTACCCGAAGGACGACACCCCTGGCTGTACCAAAGAGGCCTGCAACCTGCGCGACCACTATCAGCAGCTGCTGGCACAGGGCTATAGGGTACTGGGCGTGAGTGTGGACGATGAAGCCAGCCACCAGAAGTTCATAGCCAAGTATAGCCTGCCCTTCCCCCTGCTGGCCGATACGGATCAAAAGATCGTAAACGCCTACGGCGTATGGGGCGAGAAAAACATGTATGGCAAGAAATTCATGGGGGTTACACGTGCCACCTTTATAATAGATGGCGCCGGAATCATCCAGGAGGTGATCAAAAAAGTGAATACCGAAGCGCACGCCGAGCAAATCCTGAACCCGGCATAGGCCCATAAGCCACACACGCGTTAGGCCAGGCAGCAGGCTGCATTGCCAAGACTAAGCCACCATTTCCACACGCCTTCAATCATCAACTGAAGAGTGCTTGTAAGAGAAAAGAGCTACTGATTACAGAAACAGGTAAGCAAACCCTCTTTTTCCCTTACAGGAGACTTTTAAAAACCCGAGAAAAAAGCGCCGTGCAAAGAAAAATAATTCTTATCAGCTTCCTTTCTGTGGCCTTATCCTTCCGTGCAATGGGCCAAAGCGATGCCGGGCCCAAGGCGAAAGGTCTCTATCTGAATGCGTCTGTCGGACTCTCCAGATCGGAGGACGGGTTGGCGTTTCTTAAGACCACCTCAACATCCCAATGGAAGCCAATGGTCAATATTGGGGCGGGCTATCGGATAACTAGATATCTTGGTATTGAGCTCAGTGCAGCCACAATGGTGGGTGAATTGAGGGCTGAGGGTACACTCCTTCTCACCAGTCAAAAGGCTAAAATATCTGCTCGCCACTCAAACCTCATTTTTAGTCCGGTACTATTCCTTCCGGTGGCAGATCGGTCGGAGGTGTTTTTTCGGCCCGGCTTAGGATTTTTGTTCTCTCGCTCCGAGCTTGCTGTGGATAATGTTGATTCGGAGGTTACCAACACTTCCAATCTGGGGTATATGGTAACGTTGGGCTACGCACATAAGCTATCGGATAAACTCAAAGTCACTTTGCAATTCGACTTCAGCGATGCCTATGGGGAGAAGAAGGTTTGGACAGGTGATTTGGGGCTGCTCCATGCGGGGATCAGACACTCGTTTTAGGACTGTTTAAGGAAAAGGAAGCCAAGAACGTCCTCTCTGCCAGGTTAAAGGCGTGTATTGCCCTTGCTTACATATTGGAGCTGGAAACAGGGTGTAAGTACCCCTCTTTTCAGCCATTCTTATCACAGACAGGCGTGCAGCCCTATAGGGGCACGGGCTATGTAGACACATGGCGTAGCACACAGCCTGGGCCAGCAGCACAAAGAAGAGGCGCATAGGCAGGTAATATCGCCAGATGGGCAAGGGTTGGGTGCTATTTTGATTAAATTCAGCCGGTGCAAGCTTAAATGTGCGCACCCTACCCCATGGCAAACAAGAAAGCACTGAGCCGGTACTGCCAGCTCATCCACCTGCTGGAGCACACAAGCGGCATGAGCAAAAAAGACCTGCTGGAAAAAATGTCGGACTACTACGCCGATGGATCGGGGCGCACCTTCGACCGAGACATCCAGGCCCTACGGGAGGAATTTCAGGTACCCGTAGTGTACAAACCCGACACAGGCTACCGCCTGGAAGACAGGTCGGATGCGCCATCTGCCCGGCGTTACAGTTTAGCCTTTCGCTACCTGCTGTACAAGCAGAACGAGCTAGACCTGATAGCCGAAGCCTGCGAACCGGCCCGAGATGGTAGCAGCTATCTGCACTTTGACCACATAGAGGGCCAGGCAGCACTCACGCACATGCGAGCACTGCTGCCAGCCATACGCCAAAGCCGTATGATCCGCCTCCACTACCAGCGGTTTGGCCAGGCACATGCTGCCGAGCACAGCCTGCAGCCGCATGTACTACGCCGGGTGGGTGGGCGCTGGTACCTGCTGGCGTGGCACCCGGCAGCCGGAAACTGGGGCTACTTTGGCCTGGAGCGGATACAGGCGGTGGAGGTACTAGAGGCCCAGTTTGGCCGCCAGCCCCGGCATAAGCTGGAAGAAAAACTACTGGAAAGCATGGGGGCCTATGGGGGTACGCCCGAGCTAGTGAAGCTACGCTTCTCGCCGGGGGCCGCACCCTACGTAGACACGCTGCCGCTACATAGCACGCAAGAAAAAGAGACCCCACAGGAGGCAGATGCCCACACCAAAGGTGTGGTGTACACCTACTGGATGGCCATAACGCCGGACATGGTGGCACGCATCCTCAGCTTTGGAGCAGCGGTGGAGGTGGTAAGCCCAAACAGCCTGCGAAACGAGGTGGCGACACAACTGCGGGCAGCCCAGGCGCTGTATCAAACAGCCGAAACGCGCTGAGGACTGGGCAGTAACTCGCTCTTGGCATATAGCCAACCAAACAGCCACTGCCCCGCCCAGGGCAAAGCGGACCTGAAGTGGGAATGCTGGCCTATGTATCCCACAAATACCTACCTACCCTACTCATTCAGCAAGATAAAGCGCTGCGTCTGGCTCTGGCCCTTGTAGGTGGCCTGCAGAATGTATACCGCCTTGGCCAGGTTCCGAACCGGGATATCCAGCTCCTGCGCACCAGCACGCGCGGGTAGTACGGTGGAAAACACCTCCTGACCCAAGGGCGTGATCAGGCGTAGCTGCACGTCTGCCGCCTCATCTACAAAAATGGGTACCTTGAGCCCCTCACGGTAGTACGGACTTCCCAGGGTAAACAGACCACTAGAACCCACTGCCAGTGCTACGACATTACTGTAGTGCCCCGTTCCATCAAAGTCAAACTGCTTCAGCTGATAGTAGTGCAGTCCCTTGGGCAGTTGGGCATCTACGTGCTGGTAACTACGGGGCTCACTAGTAGTACCGCCGCCCTGCTGGGTGGCGATGGTCTGCCAGCCAGTACCGGAATTGCGCCTTAGTTCGAAACGGTCATTATTCAGCTCCCGATCGGTGCGCCAGCTTAGTATTCCGTCCTGCGCCTGCAGCTCGCCACTCAGCACCAGGCCCTCCACGGGCAGCACCCCATCTCCCACCAGCGTGATGTCAAAGTCAGCATCATTACCCGCAAATCCGTCTACAGCTATCACATATTGGGTATTGGCCGGAAGACTATTCGGGCCCCAGGTAATGTCTGAGGTGGTGCCAGGATTGGAACAGAACATCGTTGTACGGTTCGCTGCAGTGCACGGATTGGGCCCGGTTACCTGCATAACCTCTACCTGAATACCATTATTGCCGGGATTGGAAACGATGTTCTCGAATATGAGGGTAACATTTCCACCGGTAGAGGTGGTAGAGAAGGTATACCACACCGTATTCTCTACCGTAATGAACCCAGAACAACCGGAAAATCCAGGGTCCTCTGCACCGGTAGTAGCGGCAGTGGTCTGGCTGGCAGTGGTGGTGCCCAGGCCCAGGGCAATGGCGTTGCTACAGTGGTCATTACAGTTGGGGAAAGCTAGCACATTGGCAACAATCGAGTCGTTAATCTGTACCTGATCATTCAGCCCATTCGGCAGTTTTACCCAAGCCCGTACGGTGCTTGTTTGTGTTGGGATGGTGGTTTCACCTAGTGTTACGGTACGGGTAGTATTGGCAGGGATGTTCAGCCCAGTTAGGTTAAAGCTTTGTGCCGAACCATTTATTTCCACGGTTACCGTGGCCGTGGTTATGACAGGTGCAGTTGTGCACCGCTGTCGGTTGAATATCGTGACCTGCATGGGATAACTGCTGCCATAGCAGCCGGATATGCTCGTAAGAGCCGCGTCCAGAGGGGTATCATCTACCCGGATATTATCTACGGCAAATTCTACTGGAAGCACGCCTGAGTTTCGGAAAAACATACCAAAACGAAGCTGTACACAGCCATTGCCTGCAAAGGCACACAAGGCCTGCTGTACCCGCCGCCAGTTTGACAAGGCGCCCAAATTTCGACTACTCCAGCCTTGGTTAAAGCCTGGCCAGGCGCCGTACCAGTCCGGATCAGCCTGACTGCCCAGTACGCTCCAGCTTTGGCCTCCGTTTGTGCTAACCTGAACTACCACCTGGTTCCAGCCGCCGCTATTATTGATATCTCCCTTTATCTCAAAGCTCAATACGGGATTGGTGGTGGCAGAAAGATCGAAAACGGGCGAAGTAAGCCAAGGGGCTTCACCGGGTCCGCCGCCGCTGCCCGTACCGGCCGGTATCACCAGGCGCCAGCTGTTGCCACGGCCCTCTGGCCCATCCACCGTGTAGGTGGCGGGCAGCACACCCCACACCCAGTTGTTGCCGCCCACATTGGTTGAGGGTACCCAGTTTTGCGTGCCCCCCTCAAAGGTGGCCTCATAAGGGTATGTGCTGAGGGTAGGAAAGGTCACGTCTACACTCTGGCTCGCACTGTTGTTAGCGGGATTGGCATCGGGTGAAAGAGATGAGCTGGCGGTAAGGGTGTAGGTACCCACCGCAGACATATCAATGGTAGCTCCCGCGAGGTTATAATCCACAAACGCGTCCGCACCAAGCGAGGCGATCTGCCTATCTATGGTAGCTGGTATGGGGCCTGCAACCGTCAGGCGGATGGGCACATTGGTAAGGGGCGTACACGATAGATTCCGCACCCGAACGCTCACCGGTACCGCATTGCGAAACGTGCACGCGCTGCTTGAAGCATTCGTGGGGCTCAGGATGGCCTCCACCATCACATCGGGGTTGGGGCTGTTCTCTATCCGCAGGTTGTCTATGGCAAACTCGATGGGCAAAAGGCCGGCGTTGCGAAACACAAGACCTACCCGAAAACGTACGCAGGGCTGGCCCGC
>JAJTIE010000017.1 GCA_021300195.1 Bacteroidota bacterium
CTTCGGCCAGCTGTAGTACGCTCAGCCGCTTGTGCGCTACTTTCTCGGCGGGGTCTTTGGTGGTTATTCGTGTCTTCATGACTTAACTTTTTTCTAAATTTAATAAACTTAAATCGTTATGCATGAAGACTAGCTGTACATATAAAATATTAGTTCCAAACTATCGCCTGCAAAATTAGCCATTAAGACAAATGCCTTGTCTGCCTAGACGAAAAGCCAAATAGTTTAGACAGAGGCTTGATTTATCAATCTCCTAACAGCGTGTGGGCACTGCTGCTATTTGCATACGTACTGTAGCGGTATTTTGGGCTGAACGAATCAAACAGAGAACTGGACGCCAGGAAAAGGATTAGGTATCAGAAAAAATACTTGCTTATAGTTAGGCATTTATGCCTATTAAAGTCTCTGAAACCACGTACCGCACCCCCAGGATCGTTCATATATTTAGGTGGCGCTAGGCCGGTCGGGCTTGGCCGGCCCCTTGCTTCCAGTCCCACAACCTATCGCAGCTTGCTGGCTTCCAAGATCAGAATGCTCTCCTGCACCAATGCAAGCACTAGTTCATCCGCATGGCCGCAATGCTCATACCATACCAAATACCGAACCTGCTTTAGTTCCTCCCCGACCAGAATACCTGGCATAGGCACGAGCAAGTACCCACTGGCAAAGCCAAGCTGAACAAGTGGGGGGCCGCCTGGGTGGGCGGGGCAATTGAGGAAGAACAATCTACTCCCTCCCAGATAATAGTAGGGTAGCTGATAAGCAGTCCGCAACTCAAGCCGAGGGTCCGCGTGTCGCAGCAGTTCATCCAGCTGGTAGAGGCGCTCCTGCTGCCAACCCAGCTGCCTTGCGCCAAAGTCATCCAAGATGCTCACTTACCCTTACGCTTCAGCACAATCTCTATGGTATACAGCAGGATGCGAATATCCCAGCTTAGGGACATGTTCTCCAGATACAAGAGGTCGTACCGCATGCGTTCAATCATCTCATCCACGTTGCTGGCATATCCATAGCGTACTTGGCCCAGGCTGGTAATGCCCGGCTTTACTTTCAGTACATTCAAGTATTCGGGCGCCTGCTCGGTTATCTGGTTTATCCAGAACTGCCGCTCGGGCCTAGGCCCTACCAGACTCATATTCCCGATAAGCACGTTCCAAAATTGCGGTAACTCGTCCAGCCGGGTCTTGCGGAGAAACCGGCCAACAGGCGTAATACGGGGATCCTGGTCTTGGCTCAGTGCCGGACCTGCTTCTTCAGCATTCGTAATCATGCTGCGAAATTTATAGATGCGGAAAGGTTTTCCATTCTGCCCGATTCGCTCCTGGCTGTAAAACACAGGGCCACGGCTGCCAAACTTGACCACACAGGCCAGGATAAAATACACGGGGCTAAGCAGTACCAAGGCAAAGAGACTGGCAAAAATGTCCATCAATCGCTTTTGAAAAGCAGCGAACGGTTTCTGGAAAGAGGAGTCTATCTCCACCAGCGAATAAACCATATCGCTGCGAATATGAACCTTACCTAGTAGAGTATCATACATCTCTGGCACTGCCGCCACAAGCACCTGGGCATTCTGTAGTGCTTTCATTACCTGCAAGTACTGCCTATGGTCGGGCTCATCGAGCGCGAGTAGTACTGCCTCGGCCTTGTATTGCTCTATCATCTGAGGCAACCCCCTTAGCCTACCCAACAACGGCAAGCCGGGTAGCACCGCGTGGTCCACATCCAGCTGCACGCAGCCAAGAAGCCGATAGCTAGGCCCTTTGGCATATTGATCTATCTCAACAATGAGTTGCTGCATCCGTGGCCCCGTGCCCACAACCAGGGTAGGAAGTTGAATCCTTCCCCGCTGCAAGCGGCCGTGGATGCTGGTAGTAATGGCAAATCGGCTAGTACCAATCAGGACGGATTGCACCAAAAAATAATATAAGATTGCAAGCTGCAAGTCCGCGTAATTCTGAAATGGATCATCGAAAAGGAGAAAGAACGCTAGCACCACTACCCCCAGGATGTTGGACTCTAGCAGTAGGCCAAGCTCCTTGGTCCGGCTATCGCGATAGGTATCCCGGTACAGTCCAAAGGCCTTATATAGACCCAGCCAACCAAGGCCTACCGCTATGCACTTCAGGATCAGCGTGCCATTGAGTTCACTCGCATATCCGCTTGAAAACAGACTACTGCGCAGATACCACACCAGCAGCCAGCTGAATGCGCTCAGCACAAAGTCAGAAATCAGGTAGGGTATTCGAAGGCGAGTACGTCGCATTCAGGTAAATCTTATTGGAAGTGCAAAATTCGAATGTCATCCAGATACAGACTGCGATCGGATCCGTCTGATATGGCAAAAAGACGGGCCCGAAATCTGGCACCGGGAAATCCGATAGACAAATAGTTGGTCAAGTCAAAATAGGCGGCTCTCCACTGCCCGTCATCCGTATAGCCATCGGTCATGAGCAGTAGGGGCATCTCCCCGTCGGTGATGCCAAAACCCTCGGCTACCAACGCAAAAGCGAACCTGATATTGCCCCGAAATTTCACCTCGGCCCACACAGGGCTGGTGCCACGGGGTAGATCGAGGGTACCGGTACTTACTACGTCGAAATAGGTCCTATCAGCATCAAAGTGCACCACGCCACAGGCTGCTCCCCGAAAGGGACCGAGGGTGGTGCGCCTTAGGTTTGCAGTATCCAGGCGCGTGGGATTAAAGGGTTGCAATGCCTGGTCCTGTCTCTCAAAGTTTTCGTCATAGGCATATTCAATCAGGGTATCCGGGAAATAACGAAACACAGGCTGAAAGCTCACAGACTGGCCCAGAGATAGCTGCTGCCTCAGTGTATCAAACCGCATAAATGGATAGGCAGCATGAGACTGGCTGTCGAAGTTTCTCCACACACCGGCTTGGGCAAAAAGCTTGTTTCTTCCTGCCTCCTCTACGCGGACAAAGGGCAAGCGGGTGGGAGGCACAAAGGTGCCATAGTAGTCATTACCCTGAAAGAGCCACACATCTGGTACCACATTCTGGAATGTATCGCCATCCTCCACCAGCAGGGGTGCCTCCAGCCGGGCAAAGGCGGGGGCTGGCTCCTCGGGATTTATGGCGTCGCAGGCACACAACAGGGCTAGCCAGACGAATAGGCCATACCGCATTAGGCCGGGAAAGGGTTGATTTTTTCCAGAATCTGATGGGCTACATCCAGCGCACGGTAGCCATCGTGAAAGCTAACCGGAGGCTGCTGGCGCGTGTGGATGGCAACAGCAAAATGCTTTAACTCCTCCTGAATGGCATTGGCCTCGGGCACTGGGGGATGGCTTACCTGCAGATACCGAGTAGCCCCCTTTACCTCGAAGGCGAAGGGAATGCCAGACTGTGCCGGCTGGTCACCTATCTGGTATATCTCGGTTTTACGCTCCAGGAAGTCGAGACTCACATAGGCATGCTGCTGAAACATACGCATCTTTCGCATGTTTTTTACGCTAATCCGGCTGGCCGTCAGGTTTGCTACCGCTCCATTGTGAAACTCGATACGGGCGTTGGCAATATCCGGCGTATCGGTAATAACAGCTACACCACTGGCACTAATGCGCTTGACTGTGCTCTGTACCAGGTGTAGTACAATATCAATGTCATGTATCATCAGGTCCAGCACCACCGATACATCTGTGCCCCGGGGATTCCACTGTGCCAGGCGATGCCCCTCAATAAACATGGGGTTCATGGGCTGGTCCTTCATGGCCAGCATACAGGGGTTGAAGCGCTCCACATGCCCTACCTGAGCCACCACACCGGCCTCCTTGGCCAGGGCTACCAGCCTGCGTGCTTCCTCCACGGTATTGGCTATGGGCTTCTCGATGAAGATATCCTTGGACTGGCGGATGACGTAGTTGCCAATATCAAAGTGGCTGAGTGTGGGGGTTACCACATCCAGGGCATCCGCGGCCTGCACCAGCTCTTCCAGGCTACTCCAAGCCTTCAGCCCTAGCTCGGCGGCTACGGCTGCTGCCTGCTGTGCGCTCTGGTCGTAGAAGCCCAGTAGCTCATACTCGGGCAGGTCCTTGAGTATACGCAGGTGGATCTTTCCCAGGTGCCCGGCCCCTATAACTCCAATCTTGATCTTCGACATAATAAATGGCAAATAGAGGTAGTTCCTGTTGTCCGCGCGCCTGTTACTTAACGTGTATCACCTGCTTTTCCACTACATAGTAGTAGTCCTCTTCTCCATCGCGGCGCAGCATCCACAGCACGGTATTGTTCCCCCTCTGTAGTTCCAGTACATCGGGCAGGTTATAGGTAACGCACACTTCTGTCTCCTCGCGCTTGTATTGAAAGCTCTGCTTGGCTGTATAGGCCTTCTCGCCATCGGTGGTGGAGAAATAGCCACTGCCCATGGAGGGGGTATGGTATATCTTTCCGTCTGGGCCATATAGCAGCATGTACAGGGTTTTCAGTCCCACTTCGGCTACATCGTTTTTCACCAGGGTCAGGCAGCCCTTGAAGCCACGCATCCGGCGCTGCTTCAGCTGGGGCCCCAGCTCCTCCTTACCACGGCTATTGATGCTGTAGGTCTGTACCCCGCCTGCCTTCAGCATGCTGGCTACTTTTAGCTTCTCGCGCTGTACAATGTTCTGGCCCTCCAGGGTATAGGTCAGCGTCTGCAGGCTATCCATGCCTGCTGTCAGCTCTGTAATGCGGCCTTCCTTCTGCCGCAGCACATCCTCCAGCTCCTTTATCTTCTCGCGATACTTTTCGTTGTAATAAGCCAGCTGGCGATACTTGCCCTCATACTCCTCCTTCAGGCGCTTATCCAGCGTACCCTCATCTATCGCCTTTTGCAGGCGCACCTTTAGGTACACAATCTCCTCATTCAGCTTCTTCACCATCTCCCGCTTCTCCTCGTTGTCCAGCTGGGCCTGGCCTAGTGCGCGGTCCAGCTCTTCCACCTTCAGGTCCAGCTGCTCCAGTTCTGCCTTCAGGTCATCGTTCTGCTTTTCCAACTTGTTGTTATCAGCCTGTATGGTCTCCTTTTGGGTAAAGGTGTAGATAAGCAGGGCACCAAGGATAACCAGCAGGGTAGCCAGAACGTACGGGAAGCTGCGATTCTTTTTGGGCCTCTTCGGATCCCCGGACGGGGGGGCCAATGGTTGTGTTTCCTCCATAAAACAAAATTAAATGCATTCGAGATTCCCTGTGTAGTCGGGGCAGAAATCTTTCGACAAAGCTACCAAAAAAAAGATCGGCCACCCCTGTGTGGCCGATCTGTTCTTGGTGCTTTACAGCAGTAAACCAAGCTTACTGCTTAACAATCTTCTTCAGGGCTACTCCCTGGTCCGTCTGTATACGTACCAGGTAGATGCCGTCGGGGTAGCTTTGCAGGTTTACATCGTAGGTGTATTCGCCTACAGCATAGCTCTGCGTGCGTGCTACCGTGCGGCCCTGCAGGTCCATTACTTCCAGGCCAACCGTGGTAGGCTCATCAAAGTAAGTGTCTATGCTCAGGCTGCCACTGGTGGGGTTGGGATACACGCGTACCAGGCTGCTAAAGTCCTTCAGCTGGCTGGCGCGGCTTACGGGCAGGCAGGTGGTAGGCTGAGTACCATTGGCAGCGGTGGTAAATACCACGCGCAGGGTGTCGCAGCAGCCCTCTACACCCGGCTGGGTGCTGCTGGGCGGGGCCGAGCAGGTAACCAGCGAGATGGCGCGTGTACCGGTATTTTCCCAGTAGAAGTCCAGAATATCCGTGCCCTGCTGGCTTACAGAACCCAAAGTACCATCGGCAATTTGCAGCCGAGTGTTATTTGGCTCAGGTAGCCAGTACTTATGGGTGATGGGGGTAATGCCGGCGGTGGAGGTATTCGTAACCCGTACACGGCAGGCAGAAGACATGGACAGCGTCTGCGGGATGTTGCTCGTGAAGCTTACGCGGGTGCTATCCCACAGCGTTACGGTCTTTGTAGCCTGTGCCGGGGCATTATCCGGTATACAGTTTAGTGTCGCCTCGTCTTCGGGCCGTGCCTGTAGCACAAGCTCGGTGGTATGTGTTTGCAGGTAAGTACCCTCCTGAGTATTGGGAAACAGGGGACCGATGGCCGGGTTTTTATTCTCGCGCACAAAGTTGACCGCATTTCCGCCAAAACCCGCAGTGCCATACGCACTCGGCTTAGCCGTTACCTCCCATCTGTACACGGCGTCATCAAAATTGCCCGTTGCGGCGGTAGCGCCATTCAGGACGAAGGTAGAGCCGTTCCGATTGTAGAGGCAAGCCGTGGAGGGCTGGGCATTCAGATTGGCCTGCAGATCTGCGGATGTGATATTCCACACACGCAGCTGGAGCGTCTGCTCTGTAAAGCAACCCGTATTGTTGTTTGTTACCCGTGCGGTGTATTCGTCGCTCTGTGTTACCAATATCGGGCTGGGGGTGGTAGTGCTGGCAACAAAGGAGACCCGATTGCCTACCGGGCCGCGAAACCACTGTACGGCATATCCATCCGGGTTTCCGGCGGGCACAATACTCACGTTCATACCAGCTGCACCACACACCTGGTATTTGCCATTCACCGGGGCGATGGCAGCACCACCGCCTACGGCTGTTACGCTCAGGCTGGTGGTGGGCACGGGCTGAATCAGTATCTCTGTGTCGTCCGTCACCGAGTTGCAGCCAGCAACGGTAGAGGTTACTACCACACGGACGTTGTGGTTGTATGCAGTTGGGCTCACAGCGGGGCTGTACACCAGCGTACGCCCCTGATTGGCGGGACCATTGGTGGTACTGAATCCCACCAGGCCTGGATCTCCCAGTGGCAGATAAGGACCTGTTTTGCCTAACTGCACACTCCAGCTGAAGGTATAGGTATTGCCACCTACATTCTCGAGCCCCGTCTCTATGGTTACTCGCTCGCAGGCCTGTATCAGGTTTGAGGCAAAGACATTGTTATTGCCTCCGTTCACAACGACGCGCCTGCTGCAGAGGGTGTTGTTCTGCAGCTTTCCATCGTTGTCGCAAGACACTATGGCGCGCATCTCGTAGGCGCCGGTGGTAGCAAAGTTGGCAAGTCCATTAGCGGGCACAGCACCCTGCCAGTTCCGCAGCCCGGTCTGGTTTGCAGGTGTATTGTCAAAAACAACATCCAGTGTGGCGCCTACGGCCAGCGCACTAGCAAGCTTCAGGCGCCGGATGCGGTAGGTGGCCAGGTCATTGTTCACGATATAGGCTACTGAAATGGAATCCAGCGTGCTGGTACCACTGTTCCTCACCCGGATGGTAACGGGCTGAGTGCCCACACCGCAAATGTTTTCGCCGGGGGCAACAATGCTGACAATCTCCAGGTCGCGGGTAGTGGATTCAAATTCGGCGTCGGTGTAGTTGCGGTCGTCTATGTAGTAGAATTTTACCGGCTGGTCCGCATTGCCATCGGGGGCCATAAAGACGGTGGGCTGCTCATAGGTGCCGCTGGTACCCAGCACGGTGGGTGCACAGGTGGGGAAGTAGATTTCGTTCCGGAACGTGATTCCTGAGCCAGTTGTCTCGCTCTTTACATCGGTAGTGGATTCGTCCGATACGTCTCGTGCGCGGCCATACAGGTTAGGCTGCATGGCGGTTGCAGCCCGGTTGCGGGTTGTGTCATCCACCCAGCTGTAGAACACTTTGTCTCCAGCTTCCGTACGGCTTATCTGCGGGTAAGGGCCGAATGCGAGCTGATTATTGGAGTTCTTTACAACCCCAGACTGCTTAAACAGTGCACTCACAAACTGGGGAGTCCAGCTGCACCCACCATCATAGGTGGTGATATCCCACAGGCCTGGTGCTACCGAAGGATAGAAGCGAAAATCTCCGAACGCAGCATCTGTGGCGGCATTTGCCTTTACACCATTAATGGACGTACTGTCTGCAGCCAGGCGAATCTCGGTGAGCATGTGTGGATTTCCGGCTTCGTCTACCACGATGTCAAATGACAGGGGAAGTGGAATACGAGTGGAGGTTACCGTAGAATCCTGCCCCTTCGAACCCGTAACCGTGAAATTCCCGGCCAGGGAGTCGGTAATGGAGCTGTATTCGCTGAGGTGCACAATATAGGGCCCGGTCCAGTTGGTACCACCGTCTTCAGTTTTGTAGAGGATTGGCTTGGGCGCTACATCATTTGGGCGGCTATCGCTGCGCACCAGGGCCACCAGGGCCAGCCAGCCTACACGGCCATCGGGCGAGAAGGCCATGTTGGGACCCTCCAGAAAGCTGATACGTATGTTATTGTTACTTCTTAAGCGCACATACGGTGGCTTGAAAGAACGATAGTAGGCATACGCCACCGAATCGTTCGAGGTATTATACGTACCCCTGAACAGGAGCACGCTGTCCAGCGTAGTACCACTGTTGTTGCCCGAAGGGCGGAAGGCCAGATCCGCAAACCAAACGTGCTGGTCTACACCGCCCATGGTCTTGCTTACCGTCAGCCCACCAGGTAGTAGCACATTATTGCTGTTGTTGTTGTTACTTAGGAAGCCAAACTTTGCGGTAGAGCGTTTTGCGCCCGAACCAAATGGGGTAGCATTGGTGGAGCCATTGGTAAGAGTAGACTGAAGGCCAGTTGCGTTGCCCCACAGGTAGTTGCCCCAGTTAGTGCCATCCGTAGCCGGAGAGATCCACGCAAAGTGGCTACCATCTACCGTGCCCGTATTCTCGGGGTCGAAACGGACAACCTGCGGATAGCGCGCCCGGGCCGTATTGGGGTAGGGCACAGGGTTCAGCGGGCCGGCATTTTGTATCCAGCTGGTACCCCCGTTGGTAGAATAGGCGATGCGCGAGATCCCGTTGGAGGTAGTGCCAGGCGCAGGCTCCGGACTGATCTGGTCTACGTTCTGGCGGTGAATGAACGCCACTACAGCGGGGCTATTGCTGGCAACAACCTGGCTCTGGCGATTCTGTATAATGGTATAGGCATTGGAAGCGGAGCCGATTAACCGAAACGCACCAGCCTGGGTTTTATCCAGCCCTGTTGCCTTGTTTAGCACCGGTGCTACCGGCGGCCCCAGCTCTCTGCTCATCTCCGCACGCAGGTAGTCGGCTTGCCAGTTTCGAACTGGTTGTGGGCCCGCCTTCCCAATATTGCTGAGCGGGCGCGCATCTTGCGCCCTGGCCGTGGCCCCAAGCGAAAGAAGCAAGAGAAGTAGATACTTCCGTCTCATAATCATTTTTACTTTAGAATTTAAACCGTGAAATTGATGCAATTAAAGTGTGTGAACAAGCACACCCTAGCAAAGATCATAACAAGTATAGCGCATTCGGGTGAATTAAAATATTCACGGCTGCAACTTACCCAAAAATTCACATTTCGCCAGTACACGTGTGTAGCTATCCACACTAGCTGCAGAGTGGTGGATGCCCGCTGTAGATAGAATATATATACAATATACCTAGCAGGCAGACAACTACACAGCCGGGGGCCGTACCTTTGCACCTGTGCGCACAGCCACCAGCCTCTCGTACCTACGCATTGGGCTAGCCTGCTCCGTCATCGTTCTTGCCTCGCAGCTGCCTACCGCCCTGCGGGCACAGCAGTTGCCCGCATTTTATGAGGCCCAGGCCACCTATTTTGATGCGCTTTCGCTGTTTCAGAAGGAAAGCTATGCGGCGGCCTACGAGAAGTTTCGCACTTATCTGGGCGAAACAGGCCAAGATGACCAGGCACCCCAGCTGCAGCAGCCGGCAGCCAGCCTGTTGCTGTCCGACGCACGCTTCTACGAGGCACTATGCAGTTTCTATCTCCTGCGCAGCAATACGGAGCTGCTCTTCACCCGCTTTCTACAGGATTATCCCCTGCATGCCAAAAGCACGCTGGCCCACTTCTACAAGGCCAAGCTTCTCTTTATAAAGCGCTACTACAGCCAGGTTTACCCGGAGCTGGAGCAGATGAACTGGCAGCAGCTGGACGAAGCCCAGCAGGCCGAAGCCAGCTTCATGCAGGGCTTCAGCTACCTGGATGCAAGCAAGCTGGACCAGGCCGCACAGGCGCTATACCCCCTTACGCAGCAGCTGGGGCCCTGGCACGACCAGGCAAACTACTACCTGGCTATCGTATACTACCGGCAGCAGCAGTATGCCGAAGCCTTCCGGCTCTTGCAGGCCATCGAGCAGGCACCCAGCTACCAGGCCAAGGTACCCCTATACATAGCCGGCAGCCTGGTGGCCCTGGGCCAGTACCCGCTGGCCGAAGACTATGCCGATAAACTACAGGCACGCAGGCTAGAGTGGGAGCAGAAGCCCCTACTGTACCGGGAACTGGGCACCGCTATTTATGAAAATGGCCACCTACAGAAGGCTCTGCCCTACCTGAGCCACTATGCCGAGGCTGCACCGTCGCCGCAGGATCGTGCCAGCCTTTTCCGGCTGGGCCACTGCCACTATGCCGCCCAGCAGTACACTGCCGCCACCCGGGTGCTGGAGCCCCTGCTAGCCGGACAGGACAGCCTGGCCAGCGCAGCCAGCTACTACCTGGGTTTCTGCTACCTGCAGCTGGAGCGACGGGAGGAGGCTCGCCTGGCTTTTCAGACTGCCTACGCCGCCCGGCTGACGACGCCCTTTACCGCCGATGCCCTATTTGAATACGGCAAGCTATCGCTGGCCACCCAGTACTACACTGCGGCAGAGCAGGCCCTGCGCAGCTACCTGGCCAGCTATCCCACCGCCCCACACACCGAAGAGGCAAACCAGCTGCTGGGTGAGGTGCTATACTACGGAGGCTCCTTTGCCGAGGCGGTACCCTATTTTGAGAAAAGCCCGATCCAGAATATCCGAACCCGCAAAACCTACCAGCGCGTGTGCTACTACCACGGCCTCTCGCTGCTGGAAAAGGGGAGTGCCCGGGAGGCCACAGCATTCCTGGAAAAAGCCGTACAGGCCTCGGCAGATGCCGACTTCACCCAGCGTGCCCGCTTCTGGCTGGGCGAAGCACTGTTCTACCAGAAGCAGTATGAACCAGCACAGCGCAGCTACCAGCAGTTTGTGCACAGCACGGGTGCCAGTGGCATGGCCTATTATCCCCAGGCCCTGCTGGGCCTGGGCTGGTGCCAGCTGCGCCGCCAGGCCTATGCCGAGGCGGCCCGCACCTTCCAGGGTCTGCAGCAGGTACACCGCCTGGCCCAGCTGCAGCCACAGCTGTACCGAGAGGCCGTGGTGCGCCGCGCAGACGCCCTCTTCCTGCAGAAACAATACAAGGACGCCAACTTCCTGTATGCCCAGCTGGCAGATAGCACGGGCTACCTGGCCGACTATGCCCTGTACCAGTACGCCCTGTGCCAAAGCCGCATGGAGCAGCACAAACGGGCCATTGCAAAACTGGAGCTATTCCTGAAAAAGCACCCCAATAGCCCCCTGAACCCCGAGGCACTGTATGCGCTGAGCGAGGAGTACCTAAGCTGGGAGCACAACGCCAGCCAAGCCAGGGCTTATGCCAACCGCATACTCAGCTCCTACCCGGGTAGCGGCTTTGCAGCACGGGCCCATGTGCTCATTGCACAGGCAAACCTGAACCTGGGGCAGGAGCCGGAAGCGATTGATCACTACCGAACCGTACTAGCCCAGTATGGCAACGAGGAAGAACCCGTACGAACGGCATTTGCCGAACTGAAGCACCTGCTAGGCCCCAGCCAGATAGACAGCCTACTGACTGCCTACGAAAAACAATACCCCGGGGGGCAGACCTTCCTGGACGATGCCAGCTTTGCAGCAGCCCGAGACCTGCTACTCATCGACCAGCAGTATCAAGCTGGCGTGGCACGCCTCAGCCGCTTTATCCGCCAGTACCCAAACAGCCAGCACCTGAATGAAGCCCTGCTACTACGGGGCGAGGGCTACCAGCAGCTGGACTCTACCAGCCTGGCCCTGGCAGACTATGAAGCACTATTTGCCCAAAGCAGGGTGCCGCCCGAGCTGCTAACACGCGCCCAGCTGCAAGCTGCCTACCTGTACCTGGCCACAGACGCTGGCCGAAGTGCCGAACTGTACAGCCTGGCAGCCCGCCAGGCAGCCAATAAAATAGACAGTGCCCAGGCCCTAATCGGCTGGGCCGAAGCCCAGGTACGGCTAGGCCAGCCAAAGGAGGCCCGGGCCGTGCTAAATAACATCTATGGCATGCGCGTGCTACCCGCCTACACCCGGGCTAAAACAGGCCTGATACTGGCAAAACTGGAAGACCAGCTGGGAGACAGTGCCCAGGCCCTAAAGCTATATGAGGACGTAAGCCGGCTAGAAGCCGGAGCCCTGAGGGCCGAGGCCCTGTACTACACCCTGGAGCTACACTACCGCCAGGGAGCCTATACCAGGCTAAGAGACAGCCTGTATGCCCAGAAGGCCCTGCTGCGAAACCAGGACTACTGGCAGGCCAAGGCCTACCTGCTGCTAGCCAATGCCTTCTGGCAGCTGGAGCAGCACCAGCAGGCACTGGAGACCCTGCGCTCCATTGCCCTGCACGCCCAAGACCCCGGCCTGAAAACGCAGGCCAGCCAGCTGCTGGAGACGCGGACCAAGGCCCTGGAAGCCCTGCAGGCCGAAAATGCCGCACGCCTGCAAGAAAAAGCAGCGGCAGAAAAAGCCAAACTGCTGAAAGAAGAGCGTGCCGATCCGGTAGAAGAAGTTTCCCCCAAAGACCCCCGACTCGATGAGGCCAAGCCCAGAAAATAAGCCGCGTGCCCTGGGCCACCTGCTAGGCCTGGCTGCCCTGCTGTGGCTGCCCCTGTGCAGCCTGGCGCAGTATAACCCCCTGGCAGGGCGAGATACCCTGACCCTGGTGCGCGAGCGCATAGAAAGCCTGCCCCCCAGCGCAAAGCCCACCTTCAGCATACCCCAGCCCGATCTCAGCTTTGACGGGCAGGGCCTGCAGTTCCAGCCAGACTCTATTGCCTATGCGCCCCGGGCCGGGGCATTCCCGGTGGGGTACGAGGCTGTGCCCAAACCCGTGTGGGAGCGGCTGAAGAATAACTACCTGATGGTCGGCCTGGGAGCCTATATCACCCCAGTCTTTCGAGCCTATGTAACGAATGGACGCAGCACCAAAACCCACTGGGCACTACAGGCCGAACACTTTAGCAGCCCAAATGGACACACAGACTACGCAAACTTCAGCGAGCAGGACGTACAAGCCAGTGGGCGGATCCTGCGCGAGCGTTACAGCCTGTTTGGCCGGGCACACTTCGCCTACCAGCAGCGCAACCACTTTGCCGATACGCTGGTAGACCGCTGGAAGGCCAACGAAAACTCCGTAGACCAGGTGGCCCTGGAGCGCCAAATCCGGCAACGCTTTTTTGTGATCGAGCTGGAGGGCGGAATAGAGAACAACAAGCGGGATGCGCGCCTGGACTACCGGGCTCCCCTCCAGCTGAAAAACTATACCGACCGCCGGGGCGTACGCGAGTGGCACCTTGGCACCCAGCCCTACCTGAACTACCGCATATCCGACCAGTGGCAGCTGAAGCTGGAAAGCACCCTGCAGTATGCAGCACTGGAATTCAACAACCTGGATACAAACCGCTACCAGGCTGTGGTGCAGCTTAGCCCCATACTCAGCTACCGGCAGGGGCCCCTGCGCCTGGCGGCCGGCCTTGGGCTGGGATATGCCAGCCTGACCGACAGCAGCAGCACCCGCGTATACCCACAGCTGCAGGCATCCTATCAGCTTCTGCCCGCCATCAGTCCCTATCTCGTCATCGCGGGTGGCATGCGGGCCCTGGACCGGAGCCGGATGATGGCGGATATGCCCTACCTGCGCGAAGACCAGTGGGTGCGACCCTACAGCGAAGACATCAACGTCAAAGCCG
Organism: Bacteroidota bacterium; assembly: GCA_021300195.1. NCBI lineage: Bacteria > Pseudomonadati > Bacteroidota > Bacteroidota bacterium. The sequence continues at coordinate 13,802 of JAJTIE010000017.1, forward strand.
GCATTCAGGGCCATGGCCTGGGCCTGCACTACGACCTGGCCGCCACCCTGCGCAGCCTAAAGGGGCTGCCGGTATACTTCGGCACTACACAGGCGGGCGTATACTTTGGCCAGGAGCTGGCACCCGGCTACTTCTTGTACCTGAGCGAAAAGAGCTTTACGGCGGCCGGGCTGGAAGCCCAGCTGGGCTATACGTACAAAAGCTGGGAAACCCAGCTGCGGATGCAGTACCAGTCCTACACACTAGACCGGCTTCCCTACTATTTCCAAATGCCTGAATGGCAGGCCCAGCTACGCACCAGCTATCTGTGGGCCAATAAGATACGCGGCACCCTGCTGCTAAACCACTATGGCAGCAGAACAATGGGGCTAAGCCCGGAGGGCAACCCGATAGAGGCCGATGCGTACCTAGACCTAAATGCCGCGTTTGACTATGCGATTTCGCAGCAATTTTCCGTATTTTGTCAGTTCAACAATCTGCTGGGCAGCGCTTATGAACGATGGATCGGCTATCGGGAACGGCCGCTGGACTTCAGACTAGGAGGAACGGTAAGTTTCTGAAAAACGAGCTAAGCCTGTGCGATGACCGAAACCCCAACGCCATGAATGCCGACCACACTGCCTATCTACAGCTTGCCTTTCGCGAGCTGGCGCACTTTTCGCTTCCCGGCATTGGTACCCTGAACAAAACCCTGGCAGGGGCGCGCATAGATGCGAACTCAAACATCATCTATCCACCTACCGAACGCTTCGAGTTCACCCCAGGCACAGAGAAGTACAAAGATTACTTTGCCCAGCTGCTGGTACGCCGTGCCAGGCTGGACGAAACAGCCGCCGAACAGGCCGTTCAGCGCATCGTGCAGGAGATCCGCCACTCGCTGGACGACACCCGCGCGTTTGATGTGCCTGGCATCGGCAGGTTTGTACAGGCTGGCAATCAGCTCAGCTTCGAATTGACCAGCGAAGACCCCACCCTCCAAACCTTTGGGCTTAGGCCTGTTTCTATCTCCGAGGTAGGCAAGGAGCAACTAGAGAAAGTGCAAGAAAAACGAGAAAAGGCCCAGAGCAGCAAAAAGAAGAACGAGAAAAAACAAAAGTCGAAGGCCGACACGAAAGCCCGGGAGCAAAAGACACCCGCTGCCAAACAGACAGCCACTGGAGCCGGACGCAGGGGCAACAGGCGGATACGGCTGCTACTGGCAACACTGGCCGTGCTACTGGTGGGCCTGGGTGCACTCGTCTACCTGAACCGACACGAACTGGAAAAAAGCCTGGAAAAACAACCCGTAGCTACAGCGGAAGCAGACAGCCCGGCGGAAGCGGTAGAGAACCCCGCAGAAACATCTAGCCCAACGACAGAGGAGCCAGCAGCCACAGTGGAGGCCAGCAAAGCGGCGGAAACAGCAACACAAGCCAACGTGCCGGAGGAGCCTAAGGCCCAGACAAACACCACGAAACCTAGCCGGAAATTGCAGCCAGCACATGGCCGACCCCAAAAGGCTCCTGTAATCAACGAAAAACCGAGTAATACCCCTATCCAGACAGGTAATCTGAATGCCACCGCCCCTGCCACCGCCTACCAGCTGGTACTCAAGCAGGTATACAACAGCGAAGCCAAAGCCCGAGAAGAGGCCACATTCTGGCAGGAGTATGGCGGTACGCTGATCCGCCAGGGGCAGGGGTATACCATCCTATTCTACACCAGCAAGAGCCTGGCTGCCGTACGGGCACGGCAGAAACAGATGGAAAGCAGCGGCGATCTGTACGTTGGGCAGAGCAAGATTATTCCCTAATCCCGCGCACGGACCTGGGTAAGGACTAGAAAAACAAGACATGAAGGGCGGAGCAAAGAACGGTATACGGCAATGGACCCGGCGTCGGGCTACTTTTTTGCTGCTAGCCGTGTTTGGAGGGATACTGGGCAGCTGCGAAAGCAACAATCCTGCCGGCGCAACAGCCGAAGGAGCGGGCGGCCTGCGGGTGCAAACCGAATGGGTGCACTTTGAGCAACTGATGGATAGCCTGAACCAGGCACTGGCAAAGCGGATAGACTGCCAGCTATGGTACCAGCAGCATGTGGCCCCCCATCGGCGGATCCTGGCGCACTGGCTATGGGGCGGCGCACAGCAGGACATGACCGAGGATGAGTTGGCCCAGCTCAGCTATCGTATTGATAGCCTGGTGACCCGGCACCCTGCCCAGGCCGACCACGACCTGGGACGCATGCTATGCAGCTGGGTGCAAGACCCCCACACCCCCAGGCTGCTAGACAGCCTGCAGGCCCACCTAAGCCCAAAACTGCGGCTGGAGCAGCAGCTGCAGCCAGCACTAAACAAGCTACGGACGCTTTTCCCGAATGAAATACCCGGACGGGCCAAGCTGGGCACCATTGTAATGGGCTACGACCCGCGCCTCCCACTTAGCTACACCTACCCCAAGGATGAACTGATGACGGCTGTGCTGGATAGCACGCTGTATGTAATGATTGGGCTAGACTACTTTGCGGGGCCAGACTTCCCCATTCTGCACCCCGAACTATTGCAGAGTGCCTACTTCCGCCAGCGCTTTGCGCCCAGATATGCCACCAAGCGTATCCTGGAGGGCATTATCTCCAACCTCGTACATCCCCCCCGGCTGGTGCCAGCAGGCAGCAGCCAGCCGCCAACGTTTCTGGCCCACATGCTACACGAGGGCATAGACCTATACCTGCTACACCAGCTGCTGCCTGGGCTGCCGCTACAGGACCTGCTGTACTGGGATGCCAAGCAGCTGGAATGGGCACAGGCACAGGAACCCCTGCTATACAAGCACTTCCTGGGCTTGCTGTTCGAAACACAGGCGTATAAGTTTACCGACTACCTGTACCCCCGGCCCAGTGTGCAGATGCGGGGTATTCCGGGTGGGCAGGCTGCGCCGCCCTATCTGGGTGCATATATTGGGTATCAGATTATTTCTGCCTACCAGGCACAGCATCCAGGCCGGCCACTTGCCGAGCTGGTAGCCCAGCAAGACTGGCAAAAGCTGCTGAAGGAAAGCGGCTACAAGCCCGCGCTGTAATTAAGGAGAAAGAGCCCTGCTGACTATAGCACCGGCAGAAAGCGTGGGCCATGAATGTGGGTAAACAACAGAAACCGCCTGTTTTATTGCCGAATCCTGGCAAAGGCAAGTCGTATGGTTTGCACCCGCCGTTGACGCCACTACCATTCGAAAGCGAAGACCATGATGTCGTCGCTGTTTTCAGTCCGGGCTTCGTTCTTCCAGGCTGTAAAACTGCTCTTCATGGCCTGGAACTGCTCGTTCAGGCTTAGGTGGCTATTGGATAGAAGTACATCGCTAAAGCGCTTGGATGAAAATTTTCGGCGCTCGGGTCCGCCTATCTGGTCGGTAATTCCGTCGGAAAACAGGAATACCCGATCGCCCCTTTCCAACTTTAGTGTCTGGTTGGTAAAGGAGCTGTGCGCTATCAGGCTTCCTCCTATGGGCTGGCGGTCGCCCTTCAGCTCGTTCAGCTGGCCGTTTCGCAGGTGGTACAGGGGGCGGTAGGCACCGGCAAAGTCCATAAGTCCGGTCTCTGCATCGATGCTGACGAGCGCAATGTCCATTCCGTCATGGCCGCCCGTCTCGTCTTGCCTCAGGCCCTTGCGTACGCTTAGGTCCAGTTCGGCCAGTATAAGCCTGGGATTCACAATCTCCTGCTCATTCACAATCTGGTTCAGCAGGTTGTAGGCCATCACGGTCATAAAGGCACCCGGTACGCCATGGCCCGTACAGTCTACTGCAGCTACCAGTATGCGTCCCTTCTTCTTGTTTACCCAGTAGAAGTCGCCGCACACGATGTCTTTGGCTTCGTACAGGATCTCGTGCTGGGGCAGATGCTGGCCAATAACGTCCTCGGCGGGCAAGATGCTGTACTGAATACGCCTGGCATACTCTATGCTGTCGGTAATGCTGCGGTTTTTGTCCTCCAGTTCGCTGGTGCGCTCTGCCACCTTGGCCTCCAGCTTCTGGTACAGGTTACTATTGGCCAGGGTAGCAGCAGCATGGCGCGAGAAAAGATCGAGAAACTCCTGCTTTAGGGCATCGAAGTGGTCCTTTCGGTCGCTCTCTAGGTACAGCACAGCCATTACATTACCCCCACTATTTTCAATGCGGTGCACATACACCCCGCGTGTGCGGTGTGTGTGCACATAGCTATCCAGCCTCCAGGTGTCGTCTCGGTAGGCATTGGGGAGGATCAGGGGCTCCTGTGTATCGTTGGCATAGGTAAGGACTGGGGCTGGCAGGTTCTCCACCAGCTCGCTTTGATCCAGGTACTTCAGGTCCAGCTCTCCCTCCGGGTAGTAGGCCTGCACGGCATAGCGCAGCATGTTGTGGTCAAAGAGCAGGATGACACCCTTTTTGCTCGCCGTCTTGCTGGTGGCCAGCAGGATGATGCGCTCGAGCGAGCTATTGATGTTTACCTCCTCTGCCAGGATCTGGCCACAGAGGTTTAGGTCGGCCAGCATGTTTACCCGTGCATCCAGCTCCTTATCCAGCACATAGCTTTTTGCCGCCTCTTCTATGGTCATTTGCAGGTCCTTGCTGTCCCACGGCTTAGCCATGTAGCGGTACAGGTTGGCATGGTTCACGGCATTGCCCACGGCATCGGCACTGGCCTGGCCCGTAAGCAGGATCTTGCGGATGCGGGGGTTTATTTTGTTGACCTTGATCAGGAATTCATCTCCTTTCATACCCGGCATCAGGTGGTCGGATATAACAATGGCGATCTCGTGGGTATTATCCTGCATAGACTCTTGCAGGTAGACGAGCGCATCCTCGGCGTTATCGGAAATCTCCAGGGCAAACCGGTCTCCAAGCCCGAGTTTTAACTCCTCGCGCAGGCTGTTGAGGACGGTAACCTCGTCGTCCACGCACATGATGACCATTTTATCCATGCCTTGCGCTAAGCCGTTAGATTTACGCTCAAAATTGCCACAATAAACAAAAATATAGGCAAAGCTCGCCCGGCTGGCACAATAAAGTAAGCTGCCGACCTGCTCATACCTGGATCTTCTCCTCCTCGCTGGGGTCCTCCATTTCCCCCTCTCGCATAGCAGGCAGCTCTATGGTAAAGGTCGAGCCTTTGCCTGACTCAGAATCCAGGCGGATGGTGCCTCCATGCTTTTCGATGATCTTTTTGCAGATGTCGAGCCCCAGGCCGGTGCCCTCTCCTTTCTTTTTGGTGGTAAAGAAGGGTTCGAATATCTTTTCCCGAATGTCCTCGGGTATGCCGGGGCCATCATCCTGTATCCGCACCTTCACGCGCCCATCCTCTTCCCACAGCTTCAGGTCCAGCAGCCCCTTTCCGCCCATGGCCTGCACGGCATTAGCGATAATGTTGGTCCACACCTGGCCTAGCTCATCTCCATTGCCCAGCACAGGAGGCACGAGCCCGAAGCTTGTGTGCAGCTCTATGCCATGCTTTATTTTATTATGGTAAAGCACCAGTATGGTCTCCAGGCTTTCCTGCATGTTTATCGGTATCAGCACATCATCATCCTGGCGGCGGCTGTAGTTTTTCAGGTTAAAGACGATTTTGTTTGTTTTAGTAATGGCCAGCTCTATGTTCTTTGTGTTATTGTACATGGCACCTAGCTGGTATATCAGGCGGCTGAGTGCATAGGGATCATGAGCCTCAAAGAGTGGCAGGTATTTCTCCAGGTCTGTGCGGAAGCCTGCATCGATCAGGTTACGGGCCACTTCGTCCGCGTCCTCTACATCTTCACGCTCCAGGATGTTGATCATTGTCTTTCTCAGCTCCCGCTGGGCATTCAGGGTCATGTGCTCGGCAGGGCTATCTCTCAGGTCTCTCTGTAGGGCTGCCCACAGCCCCCGCTGCTGCTCATCCAGGGTGTTTACCAGCGGGGGCAGTTTATTCAGCAGGTCGGGCAGGTTTTCCTTAATGTTTGCAATACTACTCTTGATAGCGCCCAGGGGGCTATTGATCTCATGGGCTACGCTGGCCACCAGCTGGCCCAGTACGGCCATTTTCTCGCTCAGGATCATCTTGTTTTGCGTGCCCCGCAGCTCCGTCAGGGTGTTCTGCAGGGCCTGGGTGCGTTCATGCACCATTCGGTCCAGGTTCGCATTCATGTGCTCTAGTTGGCCATTGGCCAGGCGCAGCTTCTCCTCCGCCTCTCTCATTTCGGCCTGTGCCTTTTTTAGCTCTTTCACCGTGCCCCACAGTTTTTCCTCCTGTCTGCGCAGGTTTCGGTTACTTTCCTTATTCGTTGCCTCTTGCTCCCATAGCTTGTGCAGGGTATTTCCTACCACATTTGCCATCTCGTTGAAGCTCCTCACCAGGTCTCCTATTTCATCCTTGCCCTCATAGGCTACGGGTTCTTCCAGCTTACCATTCCGGATGATCTCCCTGGTGGCCCTGCGCACTTCCTGCAGGGGGGCAAACACGTTTGCCTCCAGCGCCTTGGGTATGCCTTTGCTGGCCTTATACATCTGCCAGATCAGCGTGATAGAAATAAGCCCGGAAACAGCCAACAGGATCCAGGCAACGGTGGTGGTTCGGTCCTGTCTGGCTGCCTGCTCTACAGCCAGGGCCTCTGCCAGCAGCTGTGCGATCGGGGGTTTTGCGCCCTCAAATGCGATCCGGGCTTGCTCCATTTCCACTACGGCAGCGTCATGCTGCCTGATTCCCTGTGCGGTTCTACTTTTACCCGTCCGCCTCAGCGCTGTTACTTGTGCGTCCGCCTTCGCATAGGCATCCGCCTGGCGCTCCAGCACAGTCAGGTAGCTTTCCAGCTTTGCATAGGCCGGCGCATCGGGCTCTGCGCTCTGCTGCCGTGCTGCTGCCAGGGTGCTGCGGGCAGCAGCCAGGGTGCCAGGCAGGCTGTATGCAGCCGTGTCCGGTGGGGTGCCGGGGTCTGCGCCGGCTGCAGCCACAGGGGCACCAGGCTGTAGCCGGGCTTGCCCTACCAGTGCATCCAGTTTTCCGAGTGCCTGTACGGTGGGGACGGATATCCCCGGTGACCGGAACACTTGTATGATAGCCGCTCCCCCCAGCAGGCTAAGCAGGAGCAGGAAAAGTGCCCATATAGACATTTTGCGAACCTGAGTGTCTATCAGCTGATGAATCCTTGTCTTTGCCATGGCACCGTTGGTTTTGGGTGGAGATAAGGGATACATGGAAGCCCGCGCTGGCCTCCGTGCAGTCGAACTTTTCAAAGTACGAAAAAAAGCGGGCCCCTACGCAAGCTGGGCACAGGTCTAAATCTCTTCTCCGGCCAGGTATCTGCGCACTATTCCGAGGGTTTGATCCACAAACCGCTGCTCGGCCTGCCAGCTCCAGCCGGCTATGTGGGGGGTAAGGATGACGGAGGGATGGGCCTGTAGGGCCTGCATCTGCCGCTGCTGCACAGCCGTTAGCCGATCCAGCTTTTCGTTCTCCAGCACATCCAGGGCCGCACCCAGCACCCGCCCACTGGCCAGGGCGGATAGTAGGGCCTGTGTATCTACCACAGGCCCCCTGCTGGTGTTTACAAGCCACAGCGGTTGTGCAAAGCCAGCCAGCCGGCGGGCATCTAGCCAGTGGTGGTTGGCCGGGTCTAGCGGGATATGCAGGCTGAGCACCTGGCACTGTGCCTGCAGTGCGGCAAGGGGTGCGGCCTCGGCGTAGGCATCGGCATAGTCGGCCTGGTCTCTGTCGTAGGCCAACACGCGCACCCCCAGGCCTGCCAGCCGGCGGGCAAAGGCCCTGCCGGTGTGGCCATAGCCCACAATGCCCACTACCTTGCCGCCCAATTCTTCGCCCATATTGGCCTGGCGCAGCCACTGGCCCCTCCGCACCTCGGCATCGGAGCGGGGTATGTGGTGTAGCAGGCCCAGCAGCAGGCCCAGCGCATGCTCGCCCACTGCATCGCTATTAGCCCCCAGGGTAGGCACCACCCGGATGCCGGCTGCCGCCAGGGCTGGCAGATCCAGGTGGTCCAGGCCTGCGCCGGTGCGGATAACCAGGCGCAGCCGGGGGGCCTGCCGTAGCTGATCGGCTGTAAGGGCCAGCTTGCTCCGCAGCACCAGCACCTCGGCATCGGCCAGGGCCAGGGTCGCCTCTGTGCCGGTGCAGTCGGGCACATAGCGGTAGGTAAGGCCTAGCTGCCCCAAGCCCTCTATCATACTATCCAGGTATCGGTCTATCAGAACCACATGCATGCCACAAAGGTAAGGGTCCGACGCAAGTACGGGTAGATCGGCCCGAATGTGTATGTTTGCAGCAAGCATGACTGCCCGTGCGAATCGCCCTGCTTATAAGCTCCCTTGTTTTTTGCCTGGCTGGGCAGGTGCCTGGGCAGGCCCGGGCGCAAGACACTACGCTGCTGGAAATAGATGACCTGGTGAAAGTGGTAGACAAGCTAGACAGCCAGGGCACACACATCGATACCGTAACGTACTGGACACTGGGGTGCAAGGCGAACCTGAACTATAGCATGGTTACGCTGGAAAACTGGGCACAGGGGGGCGAAAGCTCCATTGCCTTTTTGGGCACCGTAAACACCTTTGCCCGGTACAAGCGCGACCGCATCCGGTTTGAGACAACCCTGGATGCCAGCTACGGCATTCAAAGCCTGGGCGAAACGGGCGTGCGCAAGAATGAGGACCGGATGGACCTGAACATGACCCTTGGCTATGCCACTACTCCGGTGCTCAACTATTCTGCCCTATTTAATTTTCGTTCGCAGTTTACGCCCGGCTATGCGTATCCCAATGATTCTGCTGTTGTTTCGCGCTTCTTCTCGCCTGCCTACATCGTCGTTTCCGCAGGCTTGGAATACAAGCCCTTTCCGTACCTCAAGTTTAACCTGGCTCCCCTGTCGAGCAAGCTGACCCTGGTAACCAGCCAGCAGCTAGCCAACCAAGGGGCCTTTGGGGTAGAGCCTGCCGAGCGGGACGGAAGTGGGCGCATTGTGAAACCTGGCAAGGTGTTTCGCCAGGAAACAGGGGCCTCTTTCTTTGCGCGCTTTCAGCGGGAGGTGGCAAAGAATGTGGTGATAGACCAGAAGTTGGACCTCTTCAACGGCTATGCACAAGATAACCCGAGAAGCCGCGGAAAAGTGGACGTAAACAGCGAGACCAGTATCCAGCTAAAGGTGAATCGCTTCTTAAGCGCTAGCATCTTTGTGCAGCTTATTTATGACGAAGATGCCGAGGTTCCGCTGTATGAGCGGCGGGGTGGCCAGCGGGTGCAGGTGGGTACTGGGCCACGCACCCAGCTCAAGCACGTATCGGGTGTGGGCCTGAGCATGACTTTTGAAGAAAGACGCTGATGGGCCAGAGGCTGGGCCAGGAAAAGAGGTGGCCCGCCTGCGGTGGCCCAATCCATAACTTTCGTCTGTGAAATACCGTACTTACCTGACGGACGGTAAGCGTATCCGGTACATTCACCCTTTTCCCAATCGACCCATGAGGTTTTACAAAAGCACTGTACACTTCAGTATCTCGAAAGGTTGGATGCTTTTCAAGATGACTTGGATGAGCCTACTTTTCATCAGCAGCGGGGTTTTCTTCTCCGATTACGTTCTGCATACGGAAACTACTCCCGTGCATAGGGTTGCCCTGATTGCCGGGGCCTGTATGTTTTTTGGGCTGGGCATTGCCAGCGTATGGGTGCAGATCGGCCTGCTGCGCAGCAGCCGTCGGCTTAAGAAGCTACGCAAGGGCGGGGAGCATCAACCAGCACCCTGGGAAGAGAGCCATGCCCTGTAGCGAATATCAACAGACAGGAAGAATATCTGCGAAGTGCCTATTAAAAGACCCGAATAACTTATTCGTCTAGCCGCTGTATCAAGCCCGGCAGTTTAGACAAGCTGGCCTGCTGGCGCAGGTGCTTCTTGTGCTCGGCAGCCGGGCTGCCCATGTATATCTTACCGGGGAGCACGTCGCTAATCAGCCCACTCTGGGCCAGGATAACCGAGCCAGCACCCACCACTATGTCGCTGGGGATACCTACCTGGCCCCATATGGTCACATCGTCCTCTATGGTGCACACGCCTGCAATACCCACCTGTGCGGCTATTAGCACCCGTGCACCAATGTTGGTATCATGGCCTATCTGCACCAGGTTGTCTATCTTGGTATACTCGCCTATGGTGGTGTCTGCACTCACGCCCCGATCTATGCAGGTACCGGCACCTATGTCTACATGATCCGCTATCAGCACCCGGCCCTTGGTCAGCATCTTGTCTCGGCCATAGGGGCGCTTCTTGAAGTAGAAGGCTTCGCCGCCTATTTGTGCGCCTGCCTGTATGGTGCAGTGGCTGCCCACCACGGTATAATCGCCCAAATACACCTGGCTGTAGATGCGGGTATGTGCGCCGATGCGTACATGGCTACCTATTACCACATTGTGGCCAATTTCCGCCCCCTCGCCTATCTCCACGTCCTCGCCCAACACCACATGCTGGCCCAGGTGGGCGGTGGGGTGTACGGCCTGTGCACCTCCCTGCTGGGTAAGGCTGAGGGTGGGCTGAAAGTACTCGGTAAGGCGGTTGTAGTCGCGAAACGGATCGTCGCTGAGTAGCAGGCCCTTGCCAGCAGGTGGCTCTGTGCGCTCATTCAGCAGGATGGTGGTGGCAGCACTGGTTAGTGCCTTGTTGAAATACTTCTTTACGTCCACAAAAGTAAGGTCGCCCGGCTCTACTCGGTGTATCTCATTGATGCCCAGAACGGGATGATCTGCGGGACCTATATATTCGATGTTCAGGATGGCTGCCAGGCTGGCCAGCGTTTGGGGGGGCACTATTTTCATATGCTTCTTCTTCTAGAATTTGTTCTTCCACATCATGCTTTCTACCGGCCTTTCGGTACGCTCTGTGTACTTTGCGCTCTGCTTGGTATTGTATCGGGTGCGAACCTCGCCACGCACCTCAAAGTAGATGAGCTGGCCAATGGGCATGCCCTCGTATACCCGAACAGGCATGGAGACGGAGATTTCCAGCGTCCAGTTATTGCAAAAACCCACATCCCCCTTGCCAGCCGTGGCATGGATGTCTATACCCAGCCTGCCTACGGAGCTCTTCCCCTCCAGAAAGGGCACGTGGCGGTGGGTCTCGGTATACTCTTGGGTTACACCCAGATACAGTGTATTGGGCTGCAGCACATAGCCCTCGGGGGGTATAATGAGCTCCACAGTTGGGTTGTGCAGCCGGGCATCCAGCTCCTGGGTAGTATACACAGCCAGATATTTAGCCAGGTGCACATCGTAGCTGTTGCTACCCATACAGGTGGGGTCAAAGGGGCTGATTACAATGTCCCCCCGCTCCATACTAGCCAGTATTTCCGTATCAGCCAGGATCACAGATCTTCGCTTAAAGACTCAATGATAGCGGATTTATCCGAATGTTGGATTGCCTGATCGAAAAAAGAGCTACCCTGCCGCTTTTGCGCCACCGGCCTGGGTGTCGGCTTTTCGGGCAGTATCGGGTCTTGCGGAGCAGCCATCCGGATAGGCTCCAGGCTGGGCACCGCTTCCGGTTTTGGGGGTACCTCGGGCAGCGGCTCCGGCCTGCGGGGTGCCTCGGGGGTAGGGGTAGGAACAGGCGCTACGGTTGTCTGCACCTCCTGTATAGCTTCCGCTGTGGGCGATAGCGGCAGGTCAAGGGGTTGGCTGCGCCCAATCAGGTTGGCCTCGTGGTGCTGGAGCTGATCCAGCTCATTCTTCAGGAATGCCCTGAGCTGACCCATAATGGTAGCCCTTTTCTCCAGCAGATCCTGTAGGCGCATTTCTTCGCGCTGGCGCTCCAGCTGGGCCTCCGCGCGTATCTCCCGGGCCTGCTGCTCGGCGGCAGCCAGCTTCAGCTCTGCGTCTCTGCGTGCCGCATCCATGGTAGCCATGCTGCTCTGCTCGGCCTGGTAGAGGGTCTTGCGCATGATCTCCTCCATATCTGTGTAGCTGCGCAGGCTGGCCTGCGTACGCTCCAGCTCAGATTTCAGGCGGCGGTTATCCTCCAGCACCTGTTCCCACTCTGCCGAGAGCGACTGCAAAAAGGCACGCACTTCATCGGCATTGTAGCCGCGCATTGCTTTGCCAAAGTTGTGTTGACGTATTTCAATGGGAGAAATCATGATACAAGGGCTGGATGGGGTAGAATATGGCCATTTCCGGCTATAGCGGCGGCAGGTAGTTATTCAGAGGATGCCCGCAGGAAATAGACGGGCATGTGGCCAATGGTGTCTGGCTCATAGTGCTGCTGTAGCCACAGCAGCCGCTGCTGTAGCTCGGGCATATGGCCTACAGGGTCCAGTATGGCCTGCGGGCGGGCACGTAGCAGTTCGGCATAAAAATCGGCCAGGCTCTCGGGCCTGCTTATCGGCTCGGGGCGCTTCAGGTTTTCCGTTAGCCAGGTCATTCTGGCCCGCGCCATATAGAAGTTCATGTACTTTGTCTCGCCCCGCTGCTTCAGTGCAGTATAGAGCTCTGGCCTAAAGTCTACTACCCAGATACCACTTATCCCGCGCGACCGAAGGGCACTATCCAGGGCCTGTATGTTCGGGTCGGGCTGTAGACGGGTTCTCAGGCCGTGCATCCACCCAGCTGGGGTCAGTTTCGGCTCTGCCAGCCGAAACAGCCGCTCAGTGCGTGCCAAAGGGTAGCTGGCATATAGTACAGTAGTAGCCGCCAGGGCGAGCAGCAGTACGGCCGGGCGCAACCAGCGGGGCACCAAGTTTTGCAAAAAATAGACGAAGTAAAAGGTGAGCGGCGGGAGCACCAGCAGAAAATAGTGTAAATACATGCGCCAGCCACCCAGGGGGATGGAGAGCAGGCTGGCAATCAACCACCAGGCCATGATGGTCTCCATCCGACGCTGGCGGATAGCAAGGCTAAAGTAGTGACCCCGCAGGTACAGGAAGCCCAGCAGGGCCACCAGCAGGGGGACACCCCACACCTTCAGATATTCTACAAAGCCCCAGCCGTTTACCTGGCTATCGGGGTTCTGGGCAGCCAGCAGGTAGTCCAGGTTATACAGCAGGCCCTGCTGAAAGAAAGCCACCAGAGAGCCCTGAAAGTAAAGTATGAAGACGGCGGCCAGCAGGATCCATAGCGCACCGGCCAGTAGCACGAGCAGCTCTCGGAACCGGCTGGCAGCAATGCTGAAGTACGAAACCACAAAAGCCAGGGCCAGCAAGATGCCCTGATACTTAAGCAGCACCAGCGAGGCAGCCATAGCCCCAATGGCAAAGAGCCGGCCCCAGCTGCGCTGCTCCTCGATGAAGTAGTCTGCCAGGAAGCGTGCCATCAGCAGGCACAGGATCAGCATGGGCAGCTCTGCGTTTAGCTCCAGGGTGTACCAGGGTCCATTTAGCCAGCAGGCAAAGAGGAAGGCAGGCAAGGCGGTTTCGCGCGCACTAAAGCGGTAGCGGTTGTAGAGCGAACCCATGAGCACTGCTGCCCAAAAGGCCAACAGGATGGCCAAGATGCGGATGGCCCACAGCGCATGGCTGCCAAACAGGGCCACCACGGCGGCATACACCCAGGGCAACAGGGGGGGACGGTTATCCCACACCTCCAGGTACAGCGGATGGCCCTGCACCATGCGCTGGGCGGCCGCCAGGTGAAAAGACTCGTCGGTAGCGTAGTACTGGGGGTCGAAGGCGGGCCAGCGGAGCGCAACTGTAAGGCCCAGCAGCAGCAGGAGCAGCAGTGGGTTGCGAAAGCCCCGGATCACGGCCTAGAATCGATAACGATAGTCCTTTATGCCTGCCGCATCCTTCAGCCCCTCCAGGGCACTGCGTTGATACTCGCCCTGCTGGCGGCTCTGCAGCTGGCTGCGGTGCTGCTCTATTACCTCGTCGCTCAGTTTATCGGGCTGTGTTACACGCCTTACGTATACCAGATACACGCCTGCCTCCCCCTTTATGGGCTTGGACAGCTGGCCGGACTTGAGCTGCGTAAGCTTGCCGATCAGGACAGGATCCTGGGTGCCCTGTATCCCGGGAGAGTCGAAGGTAATGCCTGCCGCTGTGCTGGCAAAGGCACCGGGACCGAAAGCCGTAGCCACGCGGGTCAGGTTGGTGTCGATCTGTATCTTGCTCATGCGAGCCAAAATGGCAGCAGCCTTCTTTTCAGCCAGCACCTTGGCCTTCACCCGCTCTTCCACCTTGGAGAAGGCAAGGTAGCCCTCCGGCTTCCGCTCCTTCAGGGAAAGGACATAGTAGGCAGATTCGGTCTGTAGTACGTCGGCACGAACGTCGCCATCCACACGCTCCTCGTCCAGTGCCCAGCGGATAATCTCCTTGGCCTGATCGCCGGAAATACCCTGCGCTATGTAAGACTGACCGGAGAATAGGGGCTGACTCTGCTGCGTGGTATAGCCCAGTTTCTTGGCCTTTTCAGCAAAGGGTACGTCCGCTTCCTTCAGGGTTTCGGATATAAGGGCATCGGCCTGGCGCTTTAGGCTGTCCAGCGTTTGGTCGCTGGGGCGTATGTCTGCGGCAATGGTAGATAGGCGAATGGCGGAGGTATTTCGCTCTTGCACTTCCAGAATCAGGTAGGCTCCGGGCAGGGCTACCGGGCCGATAATCTGGCCTTTTTGTGCGCTGCGCACCGCTTCATCTATTGCCGCAAACTGGCCGTAGCGGTGCCAGCCAAGCTCCCCGCGATCCTGAAAAACGGAAGGGGCTTCATTTTTGCTCTGGTCAAACAGCAGCTGCTGGAAGTTTTCGGGTGTCGTCTCGGCCCGCAGGGCTTCTGCCTTTTTCAGGGCCTCGGCCTTTCCGGTCTGGGTGGTGTCGCGTATGGCCACCATCATGTAGCGCAGTTTTACAAAGGGGCGATCGGTCCGCTCTTCGCGTCCGGTCAGTTTCATGATGCGAAACTGGCTACCCATCTGCACGGGGCCAAGCAGTGCACCGGCTTGCTGGCCTGCTATCAGGTCTTTTACCTGCTGGTCCAGCTCTTCGCTGTTCTGCCAGCCGTTTGCAAAGCGTACGGAGCTCTGGTTATTTAGCTCCGCAAATGCCGAGTCATCAGCGGCCTGCTGCCAGCGGGCCTGTAGCTGCTGCAGCTGGCCACGTAGCAGGGCCGAGTCTCGGGCAGTAGCCGTGGTGGGGAAGCGCACAAAATCTACAAGAGCCTCATCCCGATCCTGAGCATAGCGCTCCAGGTTGTTGTTGTAGTAGGCCTGCAGCTCGCTCTCCTCTATCGGGAAGAGCGAATCGGCCAGGGCGCTATAGGTTACGGCACAGTAGTCCACATCATAGCGGGTGTTGGCCTCCAGGTAGTCTTGGCGGGCGTGGGCCTTGCTTACCAGTCCACCCATCTTCAGCAGGCTGCCATAGGCCTGCTGTACATGCTGGCGCTCTACATATAGCTTCAGGGCCTCGTAGTAGCGCTGGCGCTGGTAGTACTGCTGCTGCTGCTCGGGGGTACTGTTGGGGGGCAGTTTTTCATTTACGCGCTGGCGAAACTCGGCACCGCTGCCAAAGTTGCTGGTGATGATCGGGTGCGGATCCTGGCCGTAAAACAGCTCGGCATACTGGCGAGGCGTAAGCTTGTTTACCAGCACTTCTCCACCGCCGTTCCGTGCGCTGCGCTGCCAGCGCTCGGCATCGGTGTCGAAGAGGCCCACGGCCTCTACCTCGCGGCCTATCACAATCTGGTCCATCAGCTGCTGCCACACGCGGGGCTCCAGCTGCTCGGCTGTCTGGGGCTGGTTGGGGTTTAGCGCTTCAGATAAGCTCTGCTCTACATCCACCATGCCAGCATAGTATTCCTGGGGGATTTTTTCGCCGTAGGCTTCGCCAATCTTGTCCGCATCACCGCTGCCAAAAAAGCTCCCAAAGCTGGATATGGCATCCTGTGCCAGAAAGAGCACCATGGTTGCGCCCAGTACAACAAGCATCAGGCCTGTTTTGCTTCTGATTTTATTAATAACTCCTGCCATATTCCGGTATGTAAGCCGCTGAACGGGTATTCGGGTAAAGTGAATGCAAAAATACAGGAAAAGCGGGTTTGTACAAGCCGCCGACTTAGATGGCTTTATATCGTGCGCGAATGGTAATAAAACGGGTTTGAATGGGCTACCAAGCCTGCCTGTTGCCGCCGACTACTAGCCGATGCCGTGGGCGGCTACGCTGCCAGCAGGTGGGGGGTGCGGGTTATGGGGTGCTACACGCTGCGATAGCGATAGCCCATCATGGTTACATCATCTATCTGCTCATCGTCGGCTTTCCAGTCTTTCCACACCAGGTTGAAGAGGGCGCGCTGCACACTCATTTTTTCGTGGTGGTTCTCCATTACCAGCTGCTTTAGCTTTTTGGTGCCAAACTTTTTCTGGTCGGGCCCGCCAAACTGATCCACAATACCATCCGAGAACATGTAGAATACGTCTCCATCCTGTGGTTCGATAAGCTGGGTGGTAAACACGCGCTCCTCCTCCAGCTGCTCCCCGCCTATGCTCATCTTATCCGGGTCCACCACATTCAGTGCGCCCTGGTGTACCCAGAAGAGTGGGCGGTTGGCACCTGCGTACAGCACCTCGTCGTCAAACTTGCTGATGACCACGATGCTCATATCCATGCCATCGCGGCTAGGGTTTCGGCCCTCTTCCTCTTCATCTTGCTTCAGGGTAGCCCGCACCTCCTTGTGCAGCTCGCTCAGGATGCGGCCGGGCTGATAAATGCCCTGTTGTAATACAATCTGATTCAGCAGGTTATTGGCAATCAGGCTCATGAAGGCGCCGGGCACGCCATGGCCCGTACAGTCTACTATGGCGCAAAAGACCTTGTCTACTGTGCGCTTGAACCAGTAGAAGTCGCCCGAAACCACGTCCTTGGGCTTGTATATTATAAAGTAGTCGTCCCACTCATCATCCATTTCCTTCTTGCTGGGCAAGATCATCTTCTGTATGCGGCGCGCATACTTGATGGACTCGGTCATCTCTATATTCTTGAACTCAACCTCTTCTTTTTGGGTCATGAGTTCAGAGATGTCGTAGGCAATGCTGAAGTACTTAACCACCTTTCCCGCTGCATCCAGCACTGGGGCTATCAGGACATCTACCCAGTACGTCTGGTAGTTTTTCTTGCGGTTCTGTAGCTCGATGCGCCAGGCTCTGCCAGCGGTAATGGTGTTCCACAGGTCGGTAAACTTGCCAAACTCCGTATAGGAGCTTTGCAGGATGCTTACCTTTTCTCCGATCAGTTCTTCTCTGCTGTACGCGCTAGCTCGGCACAGCTCATCGTTTACGTCCAGGATAATCCCCGCCAGGTCTGTCTCCAGCCACATGGGGCTGGGGTTGAATTTGGCCAGGTGCTCGCCTGTTTTATCGATGATTTGGTGTACGTTTTCGGGCTGACCTTCCTTCTTGAGCAGGAGTAGATCGCTCAAAAGTGCAGCTTTACCCTGGTGCGACTGCCGAAGAAGCTGCTGAATGTGGTCGTAATCGTACATGAGTAGCGTATGGTGAGCGATCGGGGTGCCCGCAGGGCTGTGTGCAGAAGAGTAGGCTGGCGGCCTGAACACTGGCTAAACAGCCTGCCGGGCTGGCTAAAATTATGGAATTATTGGATGCGGGCGAACTGGTGTAGGAAGCGGATATCATTCTGGCTATACAGCCGCAGGTCGGGCACGCGGTACAGAAGCTGTGCGATGCGCTCCACGCCCATGCCAAAGGCAAAGCCGCTGTACACATCGGGGTCTATCTTGCAGTTTTCCAGCACCTGGGGGTCTACCATGCCACAGCCCATTATTTCTACCCAGCCCGTGTGCTTGCACACGGCACAGCCTTCGCCGCCACATATCAGGCAGCTCACATCCATCTCGGCGCTTATTTCGGTAAAGGGAAAATAGCTGGCCCTTAGGCGTATACGCTGGTTTGGGCCGAACATGGACTTTACAAAATAGCCCAATGTTTGCTTCAGGTCGGCCAGGCTAACGTTCTTATCTACCACCAGACCCTCTACCTGGTTAAAGTAGCAGTGTGCGCGGGCGCTGATGGTTTCGTTTCGGTACACGCGGCCCGGCGCCAGTATGCGTATGGGGGGCTGCTGGCGCTCCATTACCCGCACCTGCACGCTGCTGGTGTGGGTGCGCAGCAGCCAGTCGGGGTTCCGCTGCAGGAAGAACGTGTCCTGCATGTCGCGGGCGGGGTGGTTGGGCTCAAAGTTCAGGGCGCTGAAGTTGTGCCAGTCGTCCTCTATCTCTGGCCCGGCCTCCACGGTGTAGCCAATGCGGGCAAAAACATCGATGATTCTCCGCTCGGTGTCGTAGATGGGGTGGCGGGCGCCCGTTCGGTAGGGGCTGGCGGGCAGGCCCAGGTCCTCGGGCTGGCCCTGCACCGGGGCATGGGCCTGCAGCTGCTGCTGTGCCTCGGCATAGCGAGCCTCCGCCAGCTGCTTCAGTTCATTCAGCGGCTTGCCTAGCGGAGCCTTATCGGGCCCAGGCAGCTGCCTAAAGGCCTCGAACAGGGCGGCGATGGCGCCCTTTCTGCCTGTGTACTGCTGCTTGAAACGCTCCAGAGCGGCGGTATCGGATAACTCGGCTGCACACACGGCTTTCTCGAGTTCTTTTATCTTATCTAACACATCGCAAAAAAACGAAATTCTGCTTTAGATCGAGACATGGGGGCGTGGCAACCCGGATTCGATTGTCGAGCGACAAAAACCTTGAGTATTAAAACGGGCATGCCGAAGTAACAGCACAACTGACTTGTGCAAACATGCCTCCTTTAATGTGCGAACTAACTTTAGAGGAGAGACGTCCCGTCCCTTGAATCTGAGCCAGCAGGCAGAACAACCGCTGTATCGATTCGATCAGGCACCGTCCAGCGCTTCTTTATGTACCAAAATAGCCACAGACATGGTAAAAATAAAGCGGCACCTATCCCGTAAAACCAAGTCTTCATCCAAGGACCGTGAAAGTTTAACCACAGCTGTGACTGATAATGGTTGGGAGTCAATCCTTCTGACCACTCGTTAATGTAAACCCAGAAGCCAGAGAAAATAATGCCCAATCCAAGTAGTAGCGCAGTAAAAAACAATTGCCTCTTATGAGAGATCGAAATGGATTGAATTACTAGAAGGCTGAACAAGGGAATAAAAAATGTAATTCTCCGAGATTCACTGTCTAGTAAAAAAACAAAGAAGAGGCCTGTTACTAATATAAGTGAGTTATTAAGTTGTGAAATTTTTTTGTAGAAATTTTTATTAAAAACAAGGATCATCAATACAAATGAACCGTAATATAAAAAATGGGCCACAAAAGAGATTCCAGGGTTAACAAGCGGGATAAAGAACAAAATAGCAGGAAGATTCCAGAGTTTACCGCCCTTTAGATCAAGGATAGATTTTTCGCTACCTGAAGAAATTGAGTCAATAATTATTGACCTAAACAAAACCATGGCCAGCAAACAAACAAATACAATTGCAATCTTTTTCTGAAATTTGAAAGAAGCCATTGCAGTCAGCATTAATTGAGACCATTTTTTGTGAAGAAAAATCAAATAGCCAACATAAATTACAAGCGAAAGGGGCAGAAGATAGAAATTAACAGGTTCTGTGTGCGAAAATGGAGGCCTCCTATTTTGATTAAAAAGAGTATAAACATAGTAAGCCCAAAATAGAGTGAAACAAAGAATAAATGCAAACATCAGAAACTTATATACGATCGTCAACCTACTTCGAAGACTGTAATTATATTTGTCTGATTTGTCAAGATCTAGAAACAAAATTAATGGAAGAACAAACAGAAATGCGGCCGGATGTGAGAATAGAATAAGAAAATAGATGCCCAGCATCATCCAAGTTTTTGCCTGAATTACATGGAAGTATACTGCGGTAATAACTAACATGCTAACAAAAATATCCGTAAAAAGAGGGTCATAGCCAAATACCCGAAAAAATGAAAAATTCAGGAAACATACAATTAATGTCCACAATATTTGAACATTATTCATGCCAAAATGAGCCCCGAGTTTTCTAATAATCAGAAAAATTATTGTCATCCATAATGCGTTCAAAAACAAATGGGTCTGTGTCATGGATTTTACATCTCGGGTTGAATCCACTAATCCTACCTGAGAGAATGCCTTCTCTGCATAATGCGCTATTCGGGGTAAGAGCATTCTGCCAAGCCAATAGCTCTCGAATTTTCTATCCCTAAATTCTTGTTCACTTGAACGAGCCATGGTATAGTAGAGAAATCCATCTGAACCCACCCCTCCATTGATAATTTGCTTTTCAGAATTAAGGTTATACAGCAAAAAAACTGCTATGTATAGACCAAAAAATAGGCCAATTTGATAATTAGAAATTTTCATTTTCTTAGATTTACATCGAAATAGAGACCGTTAGTGGCCATAATTAAACACTGGGCATCCTATATGTAGAGCACCTGTGTCTTCGGCTTCTGGTTACAATCTTCATGCTCTAAGCCTCCTTCTCTATAGTGGATTTTATGGCACAATAGGCAAGAGGTAGCCTATGCCTGATAGATTGAAGCCCTAAGGTATTCGCTTACTTCAAGCTTGTCTAAGCTGGCAGCTGTCCCTCCTATACAGAAAATTTATAGCTCGCCCACCATATCTGCGGGCACCACGTAGCGGGCAAACTCCGCTTCGGTCAGGTAGCCCAGGGCCAGAGCGGCCTCTTTCAGGGTAGTGCCCTCTTTATGCGCCTTCTTGGCTATGGCCGCGGCTTTGTCGTAGCCGATGTGGGTGTTCAGGGCAGTTACCAGCATCAGGCTGTTGTTCAGGTGCTTGTCTACCATGGGCAGATTGGGTGCTATGCCTACGGCGCAGTGGTCGTTAAAGCTGCTTACTGCATCGGCCAGCAGGCGTGCACTGGTCAGCACATTGTGGATGATCAGGGGCTTGAATACGTTCAGCTCAAAGTGGCCATTGCTGCCACCCACGCTCACAGCCACGTCGTTGCCCATTACCTGGGCACACACCATGGTCAGAGCCTCGCACTGGGTGGGGTTCACCTTACCGGGCATAATGCTGCTGCCTGGCTCATTTTCGGGGATCAGGATCTCGCCTATGCCGGATCGGGGGCCGCTGCTGAGCAGGCGGATGTCGTTGCCGATCTTCATGAGCGAAACGGCTACGCGCTTGTAGGCACCGTGTAGCTCTACCAGGGCATCGTGGGCTGCCAGGGCCTCAAACTTGTTTTCGGCAGAAACAAAGGGCAGGCCAGTCAGCTCCGCTATCTTCTGGGCCACCAGGGGCGCATAGCCCTTGGGGGTATTGATGCCGGTGCCTACGGCGGTGCCACCCAGGGCCAGCTCGGCCACGTGTGGCAGGGCATTGCGCAGGGCAGCCAGGCCGCGGTCCAGCTGGGTTACATAGCCGCTAAACTCCTGGCCCAGGGTGAGGGGGGTGGCATCCATGCAGTGGGTACGGCCTATTTTCACCACCTTCCACATCTCGCGGCTCTTCTGGTGCAGGGTGCCACGCAGCTGCTCCAGGGCGGGCATCAGGGCCTCTACGGTTATTTTGTAGGCGGCTATGTGCATAGCCGTGGGGAAGGTGTCGTTGCTACTCTGGCTTTTGTTTACATCATCATTGGGGTGTATGGGGCTTTTGCTACCAACCTGGCCACCCAGCTGCTCTATGGCGCGGTTGCTCACCACCTCATTCACGTTCATGTTGCTCTGGGTGCCGCTACCCGTCTGCCAGATAACCAGGGGGAAGTGGCTGTCCAGCGCACCGGTCAGGATTTCATCGCACACGGTAGCAATGGCCTGGGCTTTTTCCGCAGGCAGCACGCCCAGCTGGGCATTGGCCTGGGCAGCAGCCTTTTTCAGGTAGGCAAAGGCGTGAATAACCTCGATAGGCATGCGATTTTTACCACTAGCCTGGCCGATCCGGAAGTTCTCCAGGCTACGCTGGGTTTGTGCGCCCCAGTAGCGATCTGCGGGCACTTGCACTTCGCCCATTGTATCCTTCTCAGTGCGGTAAGCTTGCGTTTCAGACAGATTTTTAGACATGGTATTTGGCGTATACATGCCCGTAAAGTTAGGCAATGGCGCATAGGGGTGCAACGCTATCTTCCTGGATCTTACACCCGCCCGGGCGGCTACCTGCCCTGCTGCTGCTCCCCGGGGGGCCTCCGCGCTGCATGCCTAACCAAGCAGCAGCCAGGCGGCCAGGGCACAGCCAAGTGTGAACAGCACAAGTCCGATTCCGGTACGATTCAGGCCCATCCTGCGCCGGTGGTACGTGCGTTGCCATTGCACCTTTGCGTTGTCGCATTCCATCTGTAGCAGGTTCCGGGGTTCCATTGCTCTACTCAAATCAAAACGTCTATCGGTCCAAACTACGTATCCCCAGCAATTATGGTGCCAGGTGCCCGCCGGATGGTTTGTATTCATGCCTGAATCGCCTGATAAAAAACCTGTATTCACAAAATCTGCATCTGTGAGCACGCGGTGCCGGTGGTAGCTGATATTTACGCAGCTTTTGAAACTTTTTTGGGGCGCAGCAGGCTCTTCTGTGTATGGAGTCTTTGCCACACAGGGCGCTCAGGATTGGCATGGTCTGTTATCCCACCTATGGGGGCAGTGGGGTGCTGGCCACCGAGCTGGGCAAGGCCCTGGCCCAGCGGGGCCATACGGTGCACTTCATCACCTATAAGCGGCCTGTGCGCCTGGAGGGGTTCAATGAGCATGTATTTTACCACGAGGTGTATGCAGAGGATTATCCGGTGTTCGACTTTCTGCCGTATGAGAGTGCACTAACTAGCCGCATAGTGGATGTAGCCCGCTACGAGCAGTTGGATGTACTGCATGTGCACTATGCCGTACCGCACGCCAGCGCCGCCTACCTGGCGCACCAGATACTGAAAAGCATGGGCCAGTACCTGCCCATCGTAACCACCCTGCATGGCACCGACATTACCCTGGTAGGCAAGGAAGCCAGCTACGAGCCTGTGGTAACCTATAGCATAAACCAAAGCCACGGGGTAACGGCTGTATCTCACTACCTGAAACAGGCCACGTATGAGAACTTCGAGATAAAACGAGACATAGAGGTGATCCACAACTTTGTGGACCTGGCACGCTTCCGCTCCAACCGGGCGGAAAACAAACTGCGCCAGGTGCTAAGCCCATGTGGCAATACGCGCGTGCTAATGCACGTGAGCAACTTCCGCCCAGTGAAGCGGGTGCACGATGTGCTGAGCCTTTTTGCACGCCTACGCAAGGAGCTGCCAAGCAAGCTGGTGTTTGTGGGCGATGGCCCCGAGCGCCCGGGCCTGGAGCGGCGGGTGCGCGAGGAACACTTGTCTTGCGACGTGCTGTTTCTGGGCAAGCAAGAGGCGGTGGAAGACATACTGCCCGCCGGAGACTTGTTCTGCATCCCCAGCGAGCAGGAGAGCTTTGGCCTAAGTGCCCTGGAAGCCATGGCCTGTGGCATGCCCGTGCTGGCCAGCCACGTGGGCGGCCTACCCGAGGTGGTAGCCGATGGCATAAGTGGCAGGCTGGCACCCGTGGGAGACCTGGATGCCATGCTGGAGGGCGCGCTAGACATACTGGCCGATGATGCCCGGCTGGTAGACTACCGACTGGCGGCCTATGCCCGCGCGCAAACTTTTTCGCTACCCTTTATCGTTAACCAATATGAGGCGTGTTATTTTCGTGCCGCCTCGTTGGCTGCGGTGCCCTCTCCCTCCTGAACTCCGGGGGTGTCCTACTGATACTTACTATGGGCTTGCTCAAGTTTATTATTGTAACGCTGATTATCTACCTGAGCCTACGGGTGCTGTGGCGGATATTTGGTGCGCGCATACTAAGGTATCTGCTAAGGCGTGTAACCCGGAAGATGGAACAGAACTTTTGGCAGCAACAAAACCAGCAGCAGGCCAGGTATGACCGCCACTATGAGCAAGAGCTAAACCTGAACGCTGAGGTAAAGCTGAAAGTACCCCATCGGGAAAAGCGGATGAAAAGCACCAAAGGAGCAGGTATAGAGGACGTACCCTACGAAGAAATACCGGAGTAACGGACGGGGTGTGGGTGTGGCCGCCCTGAAAGGCCGACGGCGGCATCGGGCAGGCTACTTAATATAAAAATCCAGTAGCTTCCGGCCATTTAAGAAGCCCTCCAAGTGGTCGCCTATCTGCACAGGGCCCACACCGGCAGGGGTTCCGGTAAAAACAAAGTCGCCAATTTTAACCAGAAAGTACCGGCTAGCGTGCTCCATGATCTGCGGGAGGGTAAAAAGCATCTCGTCGGTATGGGCCTTCTGCCTTGTCTCCCCATTTACCCGTAGCTCAAAATCCAGGCGATATGGATCGGGGAAGGCCTCGAGCGGCAACACCTCACTTACCGCCGCACTGTCATGAAAAGCCTTGGCCTTCTCCCAGGGTAGGCCCTGCTGCTTACAGGTTTCCTGTACATCCCGGGCCGTGAAGTCAATGCCCAAGCCTACCCCATCTATATAGGGTAGCGCATGCCGGGCGGAAATGTACTTTCCCTTTTTCCCTATTCGATAAAAGACCTCGCACTCATAGTGTACCGCCTGGGTCCACTCGGGTATATAGAAGGGTTTGTTTTCTCTCAATAGGGCACTATCTGGCTTAATAAACAGCACCGGCTCACTGGGTACAGTGGCACCCATCTCGGCAGCATGCTGGGCATAGTTTCGCCCTACACAGATAATCTTCATACGGCGGCCGGTTCTATTTGAGTAAAGTCGGCTGCCGTATGGTGCAGGTGGCTGGCCACGGTGCCGGGCCGAACCAGCTGGCAGGTACGCATGCCTGTAGCCCGGGCAGCATCCAGCTCTGCCTCCACATCACTCAGGAAGAGGACCTCCGACCCCGCCAGCCCTACATGCTGTAGAATGCGGGTGTAGCTGTCTGCTTCCTTTTTGGGCCCGATGGTGGTATCGAAAAAGAAGGAGAACAGGGGCGTAAGGTCTCCGGCCTCGGTGTGCGAAAAGTATAGGCGCTGAGCATGAACCGAGCCGCTGCTGTAGATGCCGAGTGCATAGCCCGCTGCCCTCCAGGCTTGCAGGCAGCTTGCCACCTCGGGATACAGGTGGCTTATAAAGTCTCCCCGATCGTAACCTTCTTCCCAGATTAATCCCTGCAAGCTTTTCAGGGCTGTATGCTTTCTGTCTGCCCGCAGCCACTGTTTCAGGTGGTCTACGGCCTGTGGCAGATCTGGCCGGGTACCTGTTTCCTTCTCCACCGTGCAGGCAGCATCATTCAGCAGGGCCTGCACCACAGCCGCCTGCCCATGGCGTAGCAGATAATCATCCATGTGCTGGAGGGCGTAGGGAAAAAGCACGTCGTGCACAAAGGAAACCGAACTGGTGGTGCCTTCAATATCGGTCAGAATAAGCTGGAGGGCCATTTGTAAGGAGAATCAGAGCGGATTGTTATGCCTTAGGGTCAGCCTGGTAGCGCTGGGCCAGGTCGCTACCCGTATAGTGGGGCACCCAGCCGGTAGGGTCTATAAAGATTCGGATGGCCTTCACGTAGGGTACGGGCTCCAGGTCGAACCAGTGCCGGGTGTGCGCAGGCACGCTGATGAGGTCGCCGGCCTCGCACTTTACACAGAACACGGGGTTCCCCTCCAGGTGAAACCAGAAATACCCACAACCTGCCACAAAGAAGCGAACCTCATCTTCGGTATGGGTATGCTCTGCCAGGAATTTATTTCGCAGCTCCGCCAGGTTTGGCATCTCCGGATAGATATTGATCACGTCGGCCACCTGGTAGCCATTGGCCTCCATATAGGGCCGGAGCACGGGCTCATAGGCCGTCAGTACTTCTTCCTGGGTAGCTTCCCGGCGTATAACTTGGCTGGCCTCCCAGCGGTCGTGCCAAACGCCTCGCTCATTCAAATACGCCTGGATCTCAGCAAAGGACCGAAGGGTCTGCCGCGTGTCGGGTATGTGGAGGTTTGCCATATAGAATCCATTAAACGAGTAAACGGTAGATAACTAAAAATCGAGCCTCAATGCACAGGCGAACAAAAATTCCAACACTTCCGTTTGCCTTTTCGCAGCTGCCACGCTGCCCGCCCAGGTATACATACCATGGCCGCGGAGTAGAAAAGCATGCGTGTGCGGATGCAGGGTCAGGTAGTGGCCTACTTCCTCGGCCAAGCTCGGTATATCTTGGCTATTGTCAAAAACAGGCACGATCTCGCGGTGCGCGTGGGTGCTCACACCCTCCAGTCCCTTCAGCATTTCATAGCCTGTAAGTACCACGGCATTTTCTGCTCGCATACTCAGCACGGTATTCGTTACCGTATGGGTGTGCAGCACACAGTTCGAAGACGGATATAGGCGGTAAAGTAGGGCATGCAGGGCTGTTTCGGCACTTGTTTTTATTTCCGGATCGGCTACGGGCCTACCCTGCAGGTCCGTTTCTATCAGGTCGATTTCCCGAAAATACTGCTTATCCACCCCGCTCCTGCTGATAAAAAGGCGATCGGGCCGGTGAGGCACGCGCATGCTGTAGTTGCTGCTGGTAGCAGGCGCCCAGCCCTGAGCGTGCAAGAATGCAATGACCTCCAAAAGCTCCGTATTCATACTGTCAGATCATTAGTAGTTAATCTTCGCTGCTCGATCAGCTGTCTCTGTTTCATTCTGAAGCTAACAGAGACATTTCGTCCTTTGTGATACAAGATATAAAGACCGGTGATGAGAAAGGGTAAAGCGGGTATCTTATAGCGAACCAGGTTGCCAAAGTTTCCGCTCGATATTCCTACAAAGATGCCAAATAATAGACTAGATATGAAAGCAAAAATCAGATACGGATCCTTATAGATGATGCGAAAGGCACGGCCCAGCCCCACGTACCAGAGAACGAAAAGAATGAATCCGAGAACAGCGGCACTCTCCAGGGCTGCCATAAACATAAGAGGATTTTTGGCCTCCCACATCCAGGGCCTCAGATAGGTAGCAACCAAGGCCGTAGGTGCCACCGAAAGTAGGCCGAATAGGTCGGGCTCATACTTGGGTATATGATATGTGCTGCCTGTTGTACGCGTGTAGTAATAAGACTGCTCCAGATCATGTTGTTTCCCCTGCGCCTCCAGCAAAAAGTCAGCCAGTGTATTCTTATCCGTGGAGACCAAGCTAAGTATAAAAAAGGCAGATATAAGTACCAGGGGCAAAAGAACCGGACTTAATACGGCAAGACTATTTCTCCTTATAGTACTTTGGATCGTTGATTGGTAACAAAATATGAACATGGATGGAATAAAAGAATAGGCAATGTATGGCTTAATATTTAGCACAGTATAGGCGCAGAGAACAACTATAAGGACAAGGAAAATCTTCCTAAATTTGCTGCAAAAGAAATAGAAAAGTGCATAAAGGAATATACCCATTGCACCTAAAGTAATAGAGTCTTTTAGAATTCCACTCCCCCAAATGATCGTGGAAGGTGTGAGATAAATGAACAACACTATATTTTGCTGGGCCATAGGATATAATCTAACAACAACCCGATAGAGACACCACAACCCTAAATGACTAAAGAAGGCCATGTATAGGGCTAGTCCAAAATAGGTCTGGATAGAAAGCAGGCATAATGGCACCAAGAGTTGCACAACAAAAAATGCCCTTTCGTCATTCATATAGATAACCCCAAAAACGTCGTGTCTGGACCTTATCTGCAATAAAAATTGCCTTGCTTCCAGGCTATTTAGATCCAGGCTCCCCCAAAGCCTCAGACCACTAACAGGATCTTCTAGCAAGACGGATGATATCGCCTGAGCGCCCTGAAAATAGACGTAGGTATCTCCCCCTTCATAGTACAAGGCATAGATAATACCGAGGAGAAGCGCACCTGCGGCTTTTACAAGAAAGCCACGGACAAACCATTTTCTAGAAATGGGATCACTCTTGTATCTATTTCGGGCAACTAGCTGACAAATAAAAAGCAGAAAACCAAAGATGACCGGAGTTGCAACAAACTCCATCGGTCCTCCTAAGTATACTTTTAGCAGATGCACGCTCATTGGCCCTATTGCATCTGCTGTAGCTTATATTGGTGCGCAGCGGCTACAAAAGCTCGGAAGAGCGGGTGTGGCTCCAGCACAGTACTTTTATACTCCGGGTGGTATTGTACGGCAATAAAAAAGTCGAGGCTTGGGTTTTCCATGATCTCTACCAGGTCATTATCCGGGTTGATGCCGGAAAACTGAATACCTTCCCCTTCAAATTGCGTACGATACTGATTGTTAAACTCGTAGCGGTGGCGGTGCCGCTCTGTAATTCTCTCTTTCTTGTAAATTTTGTGTGCCAACGTGTTTTTCTTGATGGCACAGTTGTAGGTCCCCAGGCGCATGGTACCACCCAGCTGGGTTACCTGCTTCTGGCTTTCCATCAGGGCTATAACCGGATGTGGGGTTTTTGCGTCAAATTCCATGCTGTTTGCCTCATTGAGGCCCAGCACATTACGTGCAAATTCGATAACCGCCATCTGCATGCCCAGGCAGATACCCAGAAAGGGTATATTCTGCTCGCGGGCAAACTGGATGGCATGGACCTTCCCTTGCGTGCCCCGATCTCCAAAGCCGGGAGCAACCAATATGCCCTGTGCATGGCCGAGCAGCCGCCTCACATTCTCCTGCTGCAGGTCTTCGCTGTGTATGCGCTCTACAACCACTTTTAGCTCATTGGCCGCACCTGCGTGCACCAGGGCCTCCAGAATGCTTTTATATGCATCTGCCAGCTCTACATACTTTCCCACGAGGGCAATGGTTATCGTATCTGTGGGATTTTTCAGCCTATGCAGAAAATCCTTCCATACAGTCAGCTCCGGCTCCTTACCCAGCTGGGGCAGGCTTAGCTTGTTGAGCACCACCTTGTCCAACCGCTCTTTCTTTAGCAGCAGGGGTACCTCGTAAATGCTGGAGGCATCCATACTCTCTATAACCGCATTGGGCTGCAGGTTGCAAAATCGGGCAATCTTCTGCTTGATCTCTTTGCCCAGGGCATGCTCCGTGCGGCACACCAGTACATCGGGCTGAATGCCGCTCTCCAGCATTTGCTTTACACTGTACTGGGTAGGCTTTGTCTTCAGCTCGCCTGCTGCAGCCAGGTAGGGCACCAGGGTAAGGTGTAGAAAAATCGCGTTCTTGCTCCCCAGCTCATAGTGCAGCTGGCGTGCCGCCTCTATGTAGGGCAGGCTCTCAATATCCCCTACCGTACCGCCTATCTCCGTGATCACAATGTGATACTCCCCCGTCTCGCCAAGCAGCAGGATCCGGCGCTTTATTTCGTCGGTAATGTGCGGTACCACCTGCACGGTCTTGCCTCCGTACTCACCATTGCGCTCTTTCTGGATAACACTTTGGTAGATCCTTCCGGTGGTTACATTGTTTGCCTGGCTGGTATGTATGTTCAGGAAACGTTCGTAGTGGCCCAGGTCTAGGTCCGTTTCGGCACCATCCTCGGTTACATACACCTCGCCATGCTCGTAGGGGTTTAGGGTGCCGGGATCTACGTTGATGTAGGGATCAAACTTCTGGATGGTAACGCTGTAGCCGCGGGCCTGTAGTAGCTTGGCGAGCGAGGCAGAGACAATGCCCTTGCCCAGGGAGCTCACTACGCCCCCTGTTACGAAGATATACTTGGCCTGTGCAGACATAGGTTGTAATGAGTTTGACAAAATTACAACCTTATTTTCCAATGGCTATGCCTGTATCGGATCTTTCAGTTTTTCCAGCACAATCTGGTTGCGCGTCAGGTCTTCCAGTGTTTCGGCCTTGCGAATCAGGTGCGCTTCTCCCCCGTATAGCAGCACCTCGGCAGGGCGCAGTCTGCTATTATAGTTACTACTCATTACATAGCCGTAGGCTCCTGCATTGTGTATAGCCAGGATGTCGCCCTCGCGCACCTCATTCAGTGGGCGGTCTGCACCCAGTGTATCTGTCTCGCATATGTATCCCACTACGGTATAGATGCGGGTAGTGCCCTTCGGGTTGCTCACATTTGTTATCTGGTGGTAGGCATCGTATAGCATAGGGCGAATCAGGTGGTTCAGTCCGCTATTAACTCCTACAAAAACGGTGCTCACCGTTGTCTTGATCATGTTGGCCGACACGAGCAGATAGCCCGCCTCGCTCACCAGAAACTTTCCGGGCTCAAACCATAGCTCCAGCTCGCGCCCATATTCTTCGCAGAAACCACGAAACCGCTCGGCAATCTTTTTGCCAAGGCGCTCTACATCGGTGTAAATATCTGCGGCCGAGTAGGGCACACGAAAGCCTGAGCCAAAGTCCAGGTACTTCAGGTCCGGAAACTCAAAGGCAGCCTCCAGCATTACGTCGGCAGCTGCCAGAAACACGTCCGCATCCAGGATATCCGATCCGGTGTGCATGTGTAGGCCGTCGATACTCATGCTGTGTGCCTGTACAATGCGTAGGACATGGCGCAGCTGGTGGATGCTGATACCAAACTTACTGTCTATATGGCCGGTGCTGATCTTGCTATTTCCGCCGGCCAGTATGTGGGGGTTCAGGCGGACACATACGGGTACGCTACCCCCATAGGCGTGGCCAAACTGCTCCAGGATGGTGATGCTGTCGATATTGATGCGCACACCCAGCGCTGCAGCCTGCTGATACTCGCTGAACGAGACCGCGTTGGGCGTAAACAGGATCTCCTCGGGCGCAAAGCCTGCCTGAAGGCAAAGCTCAATCTCCTGGATAGACACGGCATCTATACCACTGCCGCAGTTTCGGAGCAGCCGAAGGATATTCAGGTTCGAGAGGGCCTTGCAGGCGTATTTTATATGCAGGTCTACACCCGGAAAAGCAGCCTTCAGGCGCTGGTATTGCGAAGTGATTTTCTCCGCATGATACACATATACCGGGCTGCCATACTGCTTTACGATTGACAGGGCAGGCACGTCTCCTATTACATACTGTCCGTTTACAAGTTCCATTACCAATACACAGTTAAACTAAACACCAACCTGGCGATGCCCCTGGCACAAGCATGCCAAAGGCGGCGCAAATTTCCGGATTTTTTTACCGGTATCAAAAGACCCTGTCCGTAGGGGACGAAATGCTTGTTTTGGCTACTTTTGTGTATGCTGGGCCTAAGGCTAAAAACCGACCTTCGCTGGGCTGCGCTAGCCGAGCACAACCTGCAGGCGCTCCTGGTAGACCATGCCTACTGCGAGCAGAAAGCTGCCAGCAGTGCCATTTCGCTGATTGTGCACTTTCCGGAGCACGCCCCACTGGTGCAGGCCATGAGCCGGATAGCGCAGGAAGAGATGTTGCACTTTGAGCAGGTGCACCAGAAACTGCTGGAGCGGGGCTGGAAGCTGGGGCGCGAGCGAAAAGACCCCTATGTGCACGACCTGATGGCCTTTGTACAGAAAGACAAGGGCCGTAGCCAGCTGCTGCTGGACCGCCTGCTGTTTGCCGCCATGATAGAGGCCCGCAGCTGCGAGCGCTTCCGCCTGCTAAGCACAACCATAGCCGACCAAGACCTGCGCAGCTTCTACCACGAACTGATGGTAAGCGAAGCCAACCACTATGTAACCTTCCTGGACCTGGCACGCACCTACTGCGGACGCCAGGCCGCAGACAGCCGCTGGCAGCAGTGGCTGGCCTACGAGGAGGAGGTCATCACACGGTATGGCCACGCCCCCACGATGCATGGCTAGCCGTCTATTTTAATAGACAACCCTGGGCCTGTAAGGGGCCGCCATTTGGATAGGCTAGAGGAAGTGGGCCGCTGAAAATCATCTGGCATGCTTTTGGCAGCAGCTTGAAGGTAGAAACCTGAGCATCAGAAATCATGAAGGCTATCAACTCAATTCCCGTACTGGCGCTGGCCGCCCTACTCGCCCTGGTCAGCTATCCGGGCCAGGCTAAAGCAGACGTAGCGGGCGGGTGCTACGAGACCCAACGGATATGGAAAGAGGGCTACTGGCGCGTGAGCAGCCGTGGCCAGGTATGGATACCGGGCCGCTGGATAAGCAGGCAGGTAGCCGTACCCTGTCCACCCCCTGTCTACCCGGCTCCGGGTGGCCGTCCGGTGGTAGTTAGGCCCCATGATTACCCACCAGCTGCCCCCGCCCCCAGCATGGGCCCACAGGAGTATCAGGCTGTGCTGGCCCAGCTATC